>JALYPS010000295.1 GCA_030856285.1 Pseudomonadota bacterium | reverse complement strand
CCCTGGCCCTCAGCGCCTGGGCGGCGCGGCTGCGTGGGCGGCTCGCTGCGCGCAACCGGGTGGCGGAAGCTGAACTGGCCGCGGCCCTCGTCGATCTGGCCGATCGCGACGGCGCGCTGGCGGCCTTCGAGGATGTGCGGCTGGCCCTGACGCCCGACGGCCAGACCAGGCGGCTGGGATCGCCCCAGGCCTGGAACGCCCTGACCCGCGAACTGGCCAGCGAGGAAGACCATGAGCGCGATCCGGGGCTGGTGGTGCTGGACGCCGCACGACGGGCGGCCGGACCAAGGCTGGACGCCCTCATCGATCAGGGCGAGGCCTTCGACGCGGTGTTGGAGGGCTCAGGCGGGGCGTGGTCGGTCGAGGGCCGGTCTTCAGCGGGCGCGGCCTGGCTGAGGCTGTCGCGGCTGGGGCTGGTAGGCTCGGCGACGGAGAGCGGTCTGGGCCTGCTGGCCGACTCCTATCCGGCCCCGACCTGGATCACAGACGCGGCGGGGCGGCTGGCCTGGGCCAACAAGGCGTGGCTGACCGAGATGAGGGCCGACAGCGTCGAACAGGCGCGAGAAAAGGGGCTCAGCTTCGACCGCGGGGCCGACGCCATCGTGGCCGAGGCGGGCCGAACGCATCAGCATCAGGACGGCTTCCGCTGGACCACCGGCGGCGGACGGCGGCGGGCCTGGCGGATCGTGGCCGAGCCGGTCCAGGGCGGGGCAGGCGCGGTGCTGGCCTTTGCGCTCGACATGACCGAGGCGGAGGAGACGCGCGACACCCTGCGCCGCCACGTCGAGGCCCATGACGAGACGCTGAACCATCTGGCCGACGCGGTCGCCATCTTCGGCCCGTCCAAACGGCTGGCCTTCCACAACACGGCCTTCCAGACCCTGTTCAACATCGATCCGGCCTGGCTGGACGAGCGGCCGACCCATGCCGAGCTGCTGGACCGGCTGCGCCAGCGCAGGCTGCTGCCCGAGGTCATCGACTACGCCGGCTGGAAGGCCAGAGAGCTGGACTTCTACGGCGCCTCGGCCGCCGCGCCGGACGACAGCTGGTCCCTGCCCGACGGCCGGACGTTGAGGATGGTGCGCCAGCCGCACCCGCTGGGCGGGGTGCTGCTGCTGTTCTCGGACATCACGGATGAGCTGAAGCTGCGCAGCCGGTTCAACGCCCAGATCCAGGTCCAGACCGCGACCCTCGACAAGCTCAACGACGCCGTCGCCGTGTTCGGCTCGGACGGGCGTCTGCGGCTACACAACGAGGCGTTCGACGCCTTCTGGAGCGTGACGGGCGAGGCGCTGGACGCAGCCGGAGATTTCGACGCCGTGGCGGCCCTGTGCCAGTCTACCATGCCCGATCCGGCCCTGTGGCTGGGGCTCAAGGCGCGGGTCGCCGATCCCGATCCCGAAAGCCGGGTGCCGATCGCCGGCGAGGGCAAGACCACCGACGGCCGCATCGCCTCCTGGCTGACCCGTCCCCTGCCCGACGGCGCGACCCTGGTGGCCTTCTCAGACGTCACCGCCCGGCGCGGACTGGAACAGGCGCTGGCGGCCAAGGCCCAGGCGCTGGAGGAATCGACGGCGCTGAAACGCGAGTTCGTGGGCAGCGTCTCCTATGAACTGCGCACGCCCCTGACCACCATCGTCGGCTATTCGGAGCTGCTGGAGATGCAGGCCGATCTGCCCGAGCGCAGCCGCCAGCACGCGGGAGCCATCCGCGTCGCCGCCAGCCAGCTGGCCAGCTCGATCGACGATGTGCTGGACATGGCCCAGATCGACGCCGGCGAGATGGAGCTGCAGCTCGGCGACGTGCGGGTGCGCGACCTGCTGGACGAGGCCGCCGAACGGGTCCAGGCCCGGATCGAGGCGCGCGGGGCCAGTCTGAGGGTTGACTGCCCCAACGGCCTGCGCCCCATCCGCGCCGACGCCCAGCGGGTCGGTCAGGCGCTGGACCATCTGCTGGACCACGCCGCCCGGGCCGTGTCCGAAGGCGGGGCCGTGACCCTGACCGCCGAGGCCACGGCGTCGGAAGTGCGCATCCGCGTCGAGGACACCGGGCGCGGCATTCCCTATCACCTGCAGGCCCACGTCTTTGACCGGTTCGTGCGGCGCGAGCGCGGCGGGCCGGGCGTCGGCCTGGCCCTGGTCAAGGCGCTGGTCGAGCTGCACGGCGGCTGGGCCGAGGTGGAGAGCGAGCCCGGCAAGGGGGCGACCTTCATCCTGCACCTGCCGCTGGAAGCCGCGGGCGTGGCGGCGGCTCCGGAGTTGCGGCTCGGCTAGATTGGTTTAGAGCGACGGAGCACACAGGATTTCGCCATGTCCAAACGCCTCAAGACCGCGCTCATCTACGACTTCGACGGCACGCTGGCGCGCGGCAACATGCAGGAGGTCAGCTTCATTCCGTCGATCGGGATGAAGCCGCAGCAGTTCTGGGACAGCGTCTATCCGGAGACCCAGAAGGCCGATGGCGACGGCATACTGATGTACATGCAGATGATGCTGGCCGCCGCCAAACAGGTGAACCAGCCGGTGACGAAACAGGCGTTGCGCGACCACGGTCGCGACGTCGCCCTTTTCGAGGGTCTGCGGGACCTGTCGTGGTTCGACCGGATGAACGCCTATGGCGACGAGGTCGGGCTGGAGATCGAGCACTACATCATCTCGGCCGGGCTGACGGAGATGATCGAGGGCTGCCCGATCGCCAAGGCCTTCCGCCACGTCTACGCGTCGAAATACGTCTATGACGCCGACGATGTGGCGATCTGGCCGGCGGTCGGCGTCAACTACACGACCAAGACCCAGTATCTGTTCCGCATCAACAAGGGCGTGTTCAACCACTGGGACGACGAGCGGATCAACCGCTTCATCCCCGATGACGAGCGCCCTGTTCCGTTCGAGCGGATGATCTTTCTCGGCGACGGCGACACCGATGTGCCGACCATGAAGATGATGCACACCAAGGGCGGCTATTCGATCGCCGTCTATGACCCCGACAACACCCCGCGCGACACGCGAAAGATCCACCGGCTGATCTCGGAGGACCGGGTCAATTTCGTCGCCGCCGCCGACTATCGCGAGGGTCAGCCGCTGGACCTGATCGTGAAGGGTCTGATCGGACGGATCGCGATCAACGCGGGGACGATGCCGAGGGT
>JALYPS010000283.1 GCA_030856285.1 Pseudomonadota bacterium | reverse complement strand
ATCGGCGTGGTGTCGAAACAGCAGGCGCTGGACTGGGGCTTCACCGGGGTGATGCTGCGCGGCTCGGACATTCCGTGGGACCTGCGCAAGTCGCAGCCGTACGAATGCTACGCCGACCTGGAGTTCGACATCGCCGTCGGCAAGAACGGCGACTGCTGGGACCGGTACCT
The DNA here is from genome assembly GCA_030856285.1 of Pseudomonadota bacterium. Taxonomy (GTDB): domain Bacteria; phylum Pseudomonadota; class Alphaproteobacteria; order Caulobacterales; family Caulobacteraceae; genus Brevundimonas. Next base: position 5,134 of record JALYPS010000283.1, on the reverse strand, counting down.
GTGCCGCATCGAGGAGATGAAGCAGTCGGTGCACATTATGGAGCAGTGCATCCACAAGCTGCGCAACTGCCCCGGCGAGCCGGTGATGGCCGAGAACAACAAGATCGTTCCGCCGCGCCGCGGTGAGATGAAGCGGTCGATGGAAGCCCTGATCCACCACTTCAAACTCTACACCGAGGGCTTCCGCACGCCGGAAGGCGAGGTCTATGCCTCGGTCGAGGCGCCCAAGGGCGAGTTCGGCATCTATCTGGTCTCGGACGGCACCAACAAACCCTATCGCGTCAAGATATCGGCTCCGGGCTTCCGCTCGCTGCAGGCCATGGACTGGATGAACCGCGGCCACATGCTGGCGGACGTCTCGGCCATTCTCGGCTCGCTCGACATCGTGTTCGGGGAAGTGGACCGGTGATGTTCGAATGCGATCCCGCGACGGTCATCGACCAGCAGCTCGCCGCATGGCGCGCGCGGGATGCGGAGGCATTCGCGTCCCACTATGCCGCCGACGCGGTGATGACGGACCATCCGGGCGTGGTGACGTTCAGCGGCCGCCAAGCCATTCAGGCACGCTATGCCGAGGCCTTCGCAGCGAGAGGACCGGCACAGGTGGTCATCGAGACCCGCATCGTGTCCGGCGAATATGTCGTCGATGACGAGGCGGTCTCGAGCGCGCGGGGATACGCGCGCGGCGTGGTCATCTATCGCGTGCAGAACTGCCTGATCACCCGCGCGGACTATCTGCCGTTCCAGAGGACTCCAGTTGCCCCGGAACCCGCCCGATGAGCGCCTTCGCCGTCGATCCGATTTTCACCTGGATGCAGGCCCTCGCCTTCGCCGGTCTGCTGACGTTCGCCCTCGTGCTTCAGACGGCATTTTCGCCGAAGCGGCGGGCCATCATGGGCCGGATGAAATTCGTCCTCGCCAGCGCCGTGGTCGCGGCGCCGGGTCTGGCGGGCGTGACGTTCGTGCGCGGCGCCTACCGGCTCGGCTATCTGGAAGAGGGCCGGGGCTTCTGGGAAGCCAATCTGCGCTCGATCGTCTGGATGAGCGGCGCGATCTTTGTCGGGCAGATGGCCGTGCGTTTTCTGCCGCCGCTGTCGTGGCTTTCCCGCGATCTGAGCAATGCCGGCCGCGCCGTCTGGAGCGATCGGCTGGGCCGCTGGATGGGGAGGTCGCGATGAGCGGCAAACCCTTGAGCGACCTTGTGCGGCAGGGCTGGTCCGTCGTGGCCTATTCCGCCACCGACATGAGCGGCGAAACCTACCAGCACAACATCCTGCTGACCCGGCAAGGCGCACACCGGATCCTGACCCTGCGCAAGAAGATGATGGGCGAGGGGATCGTCGCCTCGGAGTTGGAAGTCTGATGAGCGTACGTCGTCTCGCCAAGGTACAGCCGGCCTCGTTCGCCTTCTCGAAGGCGACGAAGGCGAAGTGCGACTGGTGGATCGCCAAATACCCGGCGGATCGTCGTCAGTCGGCGGTGATACCGATCCTGTGGCTGGTACAAAAGCAGGAGGGCTGGTGCCCCGAGCCGGCGCTGCGCGCCATCGCCGACCTGCTGGGCATGCCCTACATCCGGGTGCTGGAGGTCGCGACCTTCTACACCATGTTCATGCTGGAGCCGGTGGGCTCGGCCGCCCTGATCCAGGTCTGCGGCACCACGCCCTGCATGCTGCGCGGCGCCGGTGACCTGATGGACGTCTGCAGGAAGAAGATCGGGCCGAAGGACGTGCTGAGCGCCGACGGACGCTTCACCTGGCAGGAAGTCGAATGCCTCGGCGCCTGCGCCAATGCGCCGATGGCCCAGATCAACGACTACTATTTCGAGGACCTGACCGCTGACAGCATGGCGCAGATCATCGATGACTTCGCCGCCGGCAAGAAGCCGAAGCCGGGCAGCCGCGTCGGCCGCACCAGTTCGGAGCCGGAAGGCGGGGCCCTAACCCTGACCGATTCCGCCCTCTATGACGGCTCGGCGGCGAAGAAGATCAAGAAGCTCCCCAACGCCGATCCGGTGACGGCATGACCCGGCCTGATCTGACCGACGACGCCAAGGTCGCGGCCTATCGCGCCGAGCTGAGGATGGTGGGGCGCAACCAGCGTCTGGCCGGCTTCGCCCTCGTCGTCGCCGGGGCCGTGGCCGTCTGGGCCGCCGGCTATGCGGGCGCCGCCGGGCCGATCGTGCAGTGGGGCGGCTATGCCGCGCTGGCCCTCGGCTGGGCCCTGATGCTGGCCGCCATCTTCCTGCGCACGCGGTATCACCGCCTGCGTATGCGGGAGGAGGGGTGATGTCGGACACACCCACGCCCGACACCTGGCGGTTCGTCATGTTCGCCGGACTGGGGGACATCGTCTTCGGCGTCGGCATGGCCGTCGCGGGTCTGATGGGCTTCCTCGGCGAAGAGCGGGAGATTTTCGCCCTTGTCGGCGGCGTCATGGCCCTGTTCGGCGCGGGCATCGTCATCTGGGCGCGTAACAAGATGAGCCAGGGCTCCGGCCCCGGTGGGAGACTGGACTGACCATGGTCGGAATCCTCGAAGACAAGGATCGCATCTTCACCAACCTCTACGGCTTCCATGACTGGACGCTGGAGGGGGCGAAGAAGCGCGGCGCGTGGAACGCGACGAAGGACATGCTCGATCTCGGGCGCGACTGGATCATCGCCAACGTCAAGAGTTCGGGCCTGCGCGGACGCGGCGGCGCGGGCTTCGGCACGGGGCTGAAATGGTCCTTCATGCCGAAAGAGGTGAAGGACCGGCCGCACTATCTGGTCGTCAACGCCGATGAATCCGAACCCGGAACCTGCAAGGACCGGGAGATCATGCGCCACGATCCGCAACTGCTGATCGAGGGCTGCCTGATCGCCAGCTTCGCGATGCAGGCGCACGCCTGATACATCTATCTGCGCGGCGAATATGTGCTGGAACGCGAGCGCATGGAGGCGGCGGTCAAGCAGGCCTATGAGGCGAAGCTGATCGGCAAGAACAACGTCCACGGCTGGGATTTCGACGTCTACATCCACCACGGCGCGGGCGCCTACATCTGCGGCGAGGAGACGGCTCTACTGGAGTCGCTGGAGGGCAAGAAGGGCCAGCCGCGGCTGAAGCCGCCGTTCCCGGCCGGCGCCGGCCTGTACGGCTGTCCGACCACGGTGAACAACGTCGAGTCGATTGCGGTCGTGGGCACCATCCTGCGCCGCGGCGCCGAGTGGTTCGCGGGCTTCGGCCGGCCGAACAACACCGGCACCAAGATCATGTCGATCAGCGGCCATGTGAACCGGCCGTGCAATGTCGAAGAGGCGATGTCGATCCCGCTGCGTCAGCTGCTGGAAGACCATTGCGGCGGCGTGCGCGGCGGCTGGGAAAATCTGAAGGCCATCATCCCCGGCGGGTCGTCGGTGCCGCTGATCACGCGTGAGATGTCGGAAACCGCGCTGATGGATTTCGACAGTCTGCGCGACATGCGCTCGGGCCTCGGCACGGCGGCGGTGATCGTCATGGACCAGTCGACCGATCTGGTCCGCGCCATCGCCCGCATCAGCTATTTCTACAAGCATGAGAGCTGCGGCCAGTGCACGCCGTGCCGCGAGGGCACCGGCTGGATGTGGCGCGTGCTCGAGCGGATGGCGATCGGCGAGGCCGACCCGTCCGAGATCGACCTGCTGCTGGAGGTCTCGACCCAGATCGAGGGCCACACCATCTGCGCCCTCGGCGACGCCGCGGCCTGGCCGGTGCAGGGGCTGATCCGGCACTTCCGTCACGAGATCGAGGAGCGGATTTCGCAGTACCGCAGCCGCCGCGCGAATTTCGCCGGCCATGCGATTGCGGCGGAGTAGGGATGCGGGATCACCCCATTCACTCCGTCATCCTCGGGCTTGTCCCGAGGACCCATGGTGCCCCGGCACGGGCGTCAGGGCTTTCTCGCGCGCATGCGACGGACAAACGGGTCCTCGGGACAAGCCCGAGGATGACGGTTTTGGGGATAGCGACGGTGGTCGCGCTATCGGCCTGTGGCGCCGAGGCGGAGAAGGTCGCGCCGTCGGTGGAGGCCGCCGCGCCCGAGGTTTCCGTTGCCGCTCCGCGGACGACTTCCGTCGCCCTGACCGACGCCGATCTTCGTCGGGTCTGCCGCGCCGGGCTGGCGGCGATTCACGGACAGGACGAAAACTCGATCACCATCGACGCGCTGGACGGCCCTATCGTCCATGTCTCATGGCGCGCGCCGGTCGACGGCGGACGCCGTCGGGCCCAGTGCCGGGTCGACGGCGATCTGGTCATCTGGAAGCCGGTGGATCGCACCCGGCCCGAGGACGACCGATGGATGAACCAGGCCGGCGATCCGGTCACGCGGTTCGTGCTGGACGGCGAGACCGTGACGACCAACCAGACCCTGCCTGACAGCGGCGCGGTCGCAGACGATCAGGGGCGGGGCTGATGCGCGGCAAGGTTCTGAGTTACGACGACTACACCGGCTCCGGCCTGATCAGCGGCGACGACGGGGTGCGCTACACCTTCACACGCGGGTCCCTGATGGGCGGTGCGCGAGAGGCGTTTCCCGGCGCGCAGGTTGATTTCGAGATCGGCGACGGCGTGGCGACCAACATCTACGTCACCAACGGCGCCTCGCTGAACCTGTCGGGCGACAAGAACCGGATCGTCGCCGCCCTGCTGGCGCTGTTCCTCGGCTGGCTCGGCATCCACAAATTCTATCTCGGCAAGACCACCGCCGGCATCATCATGGCGCTGTGCGGGACGATCGGCTGGGTGCTGTTCGCCATCCCGCCGATGATCATCGGCGTCATCGCCTTCATTGAATTCATCATCTATCTGGTCAAATCCGACGGCGAGTTTCACCGCGACTATGTCGCGGGGAACAAGTCCTGGTTCTGATCCGGTCCGCTTGTAAGAACGCAGAGGTCGCGGCGAATGCCCATCGCGAAAGTCAACGGCGTAGAGACCGAGTTCGAGCCCGGGATGACCGTGCTCCAGGTCGCCGAGCGCGCCGGGCACGAGATTCCGCGCTTCTGCTATCATGAGCGGCTGTCGATCGCCGGCAACTGCCGCATGTGTCTGGTCGAGGTGAAGCCCGGACCGCCGAAGCCGCAGGCGTCGTGCGCCCTGCCGGCCGCCGAGGGC
>JALYPS010000264.1 GCA_030856285.1 Pseudomonadota bacterium | reverse complement strand
CCCCTCGGGTCCGCCGGGGCCGGGGACGTCGCCTTTATGGGCGACCGCAAATTCGTCGCCGCCCTGGGACAGACCCGGGCCGGGTGCGTCATCCTGCCAGCCGCCGCGCTTGAGGCCGCGCCCGCCGACGCCGCCGCAATCGTTTCCGAGGAGCCGCAGGCCGCCTGGGCGCGCGCCTCCGCGGTCTTCCACCGTGTCGTCCCGCTCTCGGAGGCTGACCGCGACGAGGCAGCCGAGGACGATACGGTCGTGTTCGAGCCCGGCGTCGTCATCGGCACGGGGGCGCGCGTCGGCCGGGGTACGCGTATCGGGGCCAACAGCGTCATTGGGTCCGGCGTCCAGATCGGGCGCGACTGCGTCATCGGCTACAATGTCAGCATCGGGTTCGCCCTTGTCGGCGATCGGGTCCGGCTGATGTCCGGAGCGCGGATCGGGGAGGCGGGGTTCGGCGCGGCGCGCTCGAAGTCCGGCCCGGTCGATGTTCCCCAGCTGGGCCGGGTGATTCTGCAGGACGGAGTCACCGTCGGCGCCAACTCCTGCATCGACCGGGGGGCCTATGACGACACCATCGTCGGCGAGAACACCAAGATCGATAATCTGGTGATGATCGCCCACAACTGCGTCATCGGCCGAAACTGTCTGCTGGCCGCCCATACCGGCATTTCGGGTTCCTGCATTGTCGGTGACAACGTCATCTTCGGCGGCCAGGCGGGCATCGGCGACCATATCCGCATCGGCGAAGGCGCCCGCGTGGCGGGCGGGGCCGGGGTTCTGGCCGACATTCCGGCAGGGGAGACCTGGTCAGGCTATCCGGCCAAACCGATCCGACAGTCCTTGCGCGAAGCGGTCTGGCTCGCCAAACAGGCGTCAGGAAAGGCGCGGTCGTAAGCGCCGACGACGAGGAAGCTCGCAGGATGAGCGACGACGGCAAGATCGACTACGCCGAGGTGATGCGCAGGCTGCCGCATCGCTATCCCTTCCTGCTGGTCGACAAGGCCGAGGATTTCGTCGCCAACACCTCGATCACCGGCATCAAGAACGTCACCCACAACGAGCCCTATTTTCCGGGGCATTTCCCGATTGATCCGGTCATGCCCGGCGTGATGATCATCGAGGCCATGGCCCAGACCGGCGCCCTGCTGATGTCAAAGTCGATGGACGTCACGGTCGAGGGCAAGGTGATCATGTTCATGTCCATCGACGGCGTCCGGTTCCGCAAGCCGGCCCGGCCAGGCGATCAGTTGCAAATGAAGGTGGTCGTGACCAAAATTCGCGGCGACATCTTCAAATTCCGCGGCGAGACCTTCATCGACGGCAAACTGGCGTCCGAGGCCGATTTCGCCGCCATGATGGTCACCATCGACAAGTCGGCCGCCTCGTGAGCCGCATCCATCCGACAGCCTTGGTCGACAGCAGCGCTGTCCTGGCCGACGGCGTCGAGGTCGGACCGTGGAGTGTGGTCGGACCGGGCGTGACCCTAGGCGAGAATGTGCGGCTGCTCAGCCATGTCGTGGTCCAGCAGGACACCACGGTTGGAGCCAGGACGGCGATTCACCCCTTCTGCGTCATCGGAGGCGATCCGCAGCACGGCGGCTACAGGGGTGAAACGGTGCGGCTCGAGATCGGCGAAGACTGCCTGATCCGGGAGCACAGCACCTTCAACCGGGGAACGCCAATGGGCGGCGGGCTGACCCGTATCGGCAAGGGCTGTCTGTTCATGACCGGCGCCCACGTCGGCCATGACGCCATCGTCGGCGACAACGTCACCTTCGCCAATCACGCGACGCTCGGGGGGCACACGGAAATCGGCGACCGGGTCTTTCTGGGCGGGTTGGCGGCGATCCACCAGTTCGGCCGGGTCGGGCAGGGCGCCATCATCGGCGGGCTTGCCGCCGTCACGCGCGATGTCATCCCCTATGGCTCGGCCTGGGGAAATCACGCCCGGTTGCACGGGCTCAACCTCGTCGGCCTGAAGCGCAAAGGCTATGACAAGACGGCCATCCGTCGCCTGCTGGCGGCCTACCGCGACCTGTTCGAGGGCGGCGGGACCTTCGCCGAGCGGCTGGACGCGGTCGAGGCCGGATATGTCGACCTGCCTGAGATCATGGAGATCACCACCTTCATCCGGGAGGCTGGCAAACGGCCTCTTTGCCTGCCGGGCGAATGAGCAAGCTGGGCCTGATCGCCGGGGGCGGGGCCCTGCCGGTTTCCGTGGCGGCGCGATGCGAGGCCGAGGGCCGGCCGGTGTTTCTGGTGCGCCTCGCGGGCTTCGCCGATCCCCATCTGGCCCGCTATCCGGGCATCGAGGCGGGCATAGCCGAGTTCGGCAAGATCCTGTCGGCGCTGAAGAAGGCCGGCTGCACCGCGGTCTGTTTCGCGGGCACGGTCAGCCGCCCGGACTTCAAGACCCTGAAGCCGGACCTGAGGGGCGCGGCCCTGTTGCCGGGCATCATCGCGGCGGCGACGAAGGGCGATGACGCCCTTCTGCGCAAGGTCCTGTCGGTGTTCGAGGCCGAGGGCTACGTCATCGAGGGCGCTGACGACATCCTGGGCGGGGAGACCCTGCCCGACGGGGCTCTGGGGGCCGTCCAGCCGACCGAACTGCAGTTGTCAGACCTGAGAAAGGCTCTGTACGTCGCGGAAAAAGCTGGTGAACTTGATATCGGCCAAGGCGCCGTCGTCTGCGACGGCCTCGTGCTGGCGGTCGAGGCCCAGGAGGGCACGGACGCCATGCTGGCCCGGGTCGCGGGCCTGCCTGCCGACCTGCGCGGCTCCGCTAACGACCGCAAGGGCGCGCTGGGCAAGGCGCCCAAGCCGATCCAGGACCTGCGGGTGGATATGCCGGTGATCGGCGCCCGGACGATCGAGATGGCCGCGGCCGCGGGGCTGGCCGGGGTCGGCGGCGTGGCCGGCAAGCTGATCCTGATCGATCAGGCCGGGTTGATCGAGACCGCAGACCGGCTGGGGCTGTTCGTCTGGGGCGAGGCGCCCGGAAGCGCACGATGACCCGGCCTCTGAAGATCATGCTGGTCGCCGCCGAAGCCTCGGGCGACGCGCTGGGGGCCGGACTGGCCGCCGCGCTGAAGTCCCGTCTGGGGGCGGATGTGACCTTCGTCGGCGTCGGCGGGCCGCGCATGGCGGAACAGGGCGTTCAGAGCCCGTTCGACATCGCCGAACTGTCGGTGCTGGGCTGGATCGAGGGGCTGAAGGCCTATGGAATCGTCAAACGGCGGGTCGCCGACACGGTGACGCTGGGCGCGGTGGAGAAACCTGACGCCGTGGTGCTGATCGACAGCTGGGGGTTCACCATCCGGGTCGCCAAGGCCCTGCGTGGGGTCCTGCCGGGGGCGCCGCTGATCAAATACGTCGGGCCGCAGGTCTGGGCCTCGCGACCGGGACGGGCGAAGACGCTGGCGGCGGCGGTCGATCACCTGTTGGCCCTGTACGCCTTTGACGCGCCGTGGTTCGAGCGCGAGGGCCTTGCGACCACGGTCGTGGGGTCACAGGCGCTGCACGTCGACATGACTGGCGCCGACCCGGCGGCTTTCCGCGCGGAACGGGGCATTGCAGCCGGGGCGCCTCTGCTGGTCGTCCTGCCGGGCAGCCGTCCTTCGGAAATCAAACTGATGACGCCCGTCTATGAGGCGGCCATCGCCCGGCTGAAGGCCGCGGATCCGGCGCTGGCGATCGCCGTGGTCGCGGCCGGCACCGTCGCGGCGGATGTCACGGCTCGGGTCGCCACCTGGCCGTTCCGCGCCCATGTGGTGGGCGAGGACCGGAAATACGCCGCCATGCGCGCCGCCACCGTGGCCCTCGCCACCAGCGGCACCGTCTCGACAGAACTGGCGCTCGCGGGGGCGCCGACAGTCATCGCCTACCGCTTCCAGCCGCTCAGCTATGCGATCATGAAGCCGTTCTTCACGGGCAAATACGCCACCCTGTTCAACCATGCAGCGGGCGATGAGATCGCCCGCGAGCTGATCCAGAACGACGCCACGCCTGAAAAGGTGGCGGCCGAGGTGGGGCGGCTTCTGGGCGACCCGGAGGCGCGGAGCCGGCAGGCCGGGCGGCAGACGGCGGCGCTGGACCTGATGGGCCGCGAGGGGCGCGACCCGTCGGACATCGCAGCGGACGCTGTGCTGCGGGTGATTGCGGGCAAGGCGAGCCGGTAGCGGAACCGGCCGGACGCGTCGGCCCTCAAGCTCGGCCGATGCTTTTCAGGGAATGATCACAAGTTGCTCATGCCGCTCACCGGCGCGGGGCCTACAGGCGAGTCTCCAGTATGAGAACAGGCAGGACACCACGATGACGAACAACACCGGCGGCGGACGGCGCGGGATTCCCTGGAGGCTGGTCGGCTGGGGCGCCGTTGCGCTGATCCTGCTGCTTCCGCTGGTCACCGGGGCTCCCTGGACCCTGTTCGACTACATCGTGGCGGGTGGGCTTCTCGGCGGCGCCGGGCTGATTCTGGAACTGGTGGTGAGGGCGTCCGGCAGTCTCGCCTATCGGGCCGGCGCCTGTCTGGCGGTTGCGGCCGCCTTCATGCTCGTCTGGGTCAATGGCGCTGTCGGCTTCCTCGGAGATGAGGGCAATCCCGCGAACCTGATGTTCGCCGGCGTGATCGCCGTCGCCGTTCTCGGGTCGGTGATCGCCGGCTTCAAGGCCAAGGGCATGGCTTGGGCGATGTTTGCCGCCGCCGCCGCCCAGGTATCCGTAGGCGTGATCGCGATGGCGCTGGGATGGAGTTCGCCGGGCAACGCCGGGCTCTATGAGGTCGTGATGGGGACGAGCGTCTTCGGCGCCATGTGGCTCCTTTCCGGCGGACTGTTCCGGAAGGCGGCGGAGACGCCGACCAGCGCATAAGGCGGCGCGTAGATCGACCTCCCAACGAAAAACGCCGGAGCGCTGAGCCCCGGCGTTTTCTTCGCTTCCGGGGCGTTCGCCCCGATCAGCCTCGCGACTGGATCGGCACATAGTCCCGTTCGGTGGGGCCGGTGTAGAGCTGGCGCGGGCGGCCGATCTTCTGGCCGGGGTCGGCCATCATTTCCTGCCACTGGGCGATCCAGCCCACGGTGCGGGCCAGCGAGAACAACACGGTGAACATCGAAGTCGGGAAGCCCATCGCCGACAGGGTGATGCCCGAATAGAAGTCGACGTTCGGGAACAGCTTGCGCTCGATGAAATATTCGTCGTTCAGGGCGATCTCTTCCAGCGCCTTTGCGACCTGGAACAGGGGGTCGTTGGGATCGCCGACGGCGGCGAGCACCTCGTCGGCGCTCTCCTTCATCACCTTGGCGCGCGGATCGTAGTTTTTGTACACGCGGTGGCCGAAGCCCATCAGCTTGTACTTCTTGGCCTTCACGCCCTCGATGAACGCCGGGATCTTGTCCGGGGTGCCGATCTCCTTGAGCATGTTCAGCGCCTCTTCGTTGGCGCCCCCGTGCGAAGGGCCCCACAGGCAGGCGATGCCGGCGGCGATACAGGCGAAGGGATTGGCGCCTGACGAACCGGCCAGGCGGACGGTCGAGGTCGAGGCGTTCTGCTCGTGGTCGGCGTGCAGGATGAAGATGCGGTCCATGGCCCTGGCCAGCACCGGATTGACCACATAGTCCTCGGCCGGAACCGCGAAACACATCCGCAGGAAATTCTCGGCGTAGTTCAGGTCGTTGCGCGGCGATACGAACGGCTGGCCGATCGAATATTTGAACGCCCGGGCCGCGATGGTCGGCATCTTGGCGATCAGGCGGATGGCGGAAATGTTGCGCTGGACCGGGTCATGGATGTCGAGGCTGTCGTGATAGAATGCCGACAGGGCCCCCACGGTCCCGACCATGATCGACATCGGGTGGGCGTCGCGGCGGAAGCCCTCGAAGAAGCGGTCGAACTGGGCATGCAGCATGGTGTGCATGATGATGTTGCGTTCGAACGCTTCGTACTCGGACGCGGTCGGCAGTTCGCCGTGCAGCAGCAGGTGGCAGACCTCGATGAAGTTGGACTGCGAAGCCAGCTGATCGATTGGATAGCCGCGGTGCAGCAGGGTGCCAATATCGCCGTCGATGAAGGTGAGGCCACTCTCGCAGGCCGCCGTCGAGGTGAAACCGGGATCGTAGGTGAAGGCGTCCGTCGCTGCATAGAGCTTGCGGATGTCGATCACATCGGGGCCGGTCGAGCCCGAAAGGACCGGGAGTTCGACGCTCTTGTCGCCGTAGGTAAGCGTGGCCGTACCGGCGGTCTTGGCTTGTTCAGTCATGTCAGCCCCATGGTGAAGGCGCGGGGTCCGGCGAAAGGTGTCGGATCGCGGTCCGTGTGTGAATGTCAGATAGTCTGTTGCAGCGCATCATCCAAGCGCCCGAGGCTTTCTTCGCGTCCGAGCGCGGCCAGGGTCTTGGCAATGTCCGGTGAGACGCCGTCCCCCGTCAGGGCGGCGCGCACGGCCGGGCCGATCTTGCCGAAGCCGACGGCTTCTTCCTCGGCGAAGACCTTCAGCTCGGCCTCGAGGGCGAAAACGTCCCAGCTGGCGAAGAGTTTGAGCCGGTCGCGCAGGCGGGCGATCCGCTCGCCTGATTCGCCGCTCAACATCGGCAGCGCCTTCTCATAGATGGCCAGCGGCCGGGCCTTGAGGGCGAAGGCGGTCTGGTCGGCCAGTTCCAGCATGGTTTTCGCGCGGTCCTTGACGAACGGAATGGCGCGCAACAGCCGCGCCTCGTCATCCGGACCGAGGGCGTGTCCGCGGCCGAGGTGGACGTCCAGCGTCATCTTGGCCAGCCGGTCGTCGTCGGCGAGGCGGATCCAGTGGGCGTTGACGTGGGCCAGTTTGTCGAAGTCCAGCCGCGCCGGGGCCTTGCCGACGCCGGTCAGGTCGAACCACTCCAGCGCCTGGGCGTCATTGAACAGTTCGTCGTCGCCGTGGGCCCAGCCCAGCCGGGCCAGGTAGTTGCGCATGGCCTCGGGCAGATAGCCCATCTCGGCGTATTCATGGACAGCCTGCGCCCCGTGCCGCTTGGACAGTTTGGCGCCGTCCGGGCCGTGGATCAGGGGAATGTGGGCGAAGCTCGGGCGGGCCCAGCCGAGGGCGTCATAGATCAGGCTCTGGCGGGCCGCATTGTTCAGATGGTCATCGCCGCGAATGACGTGGGTGACGCCCATGTCGTGATCGTCGACCACCACGGCCAGATTGTAGGTCGGTGCGCCGTCCGAACGCAGCAGGACCAGATCGTCCAGATCGTCGTTGGACCAGCTGACCGTGCCCTGCAC
>JALYPS010000249.1 GCA_030856285.1 Pseudomonadota bacterium | reverse complement strand
TCCTGACCGCCGTCGGCATGACCGACCACGTGCCGATCATGATGGTCGCGGTGGTCATCGCCGTCATCGCCATGCTGGTCGCGTCCGACCCGCTGGCGGACTTCATCGACAAGAACCCGACCATCGTCATGCTGGCGCTGGGCTTCCTGCTGATGATCGGAATGGTCCTGATCGCCGACGGATTCGGCGTCCATGTGCCCAAGGGCTATATCTACGCCGCCATGGCCTTCTCGGCCCTGGTCGAGGGCCTGAACATGATGGGTCGCAAGGCGTCGGTGAAAAAGCAGGCCGCTCTCGCAGAACGGCAGGCGGCACTGAACAAGGCCGAGACGGCCGAACCGGGAGTGTGACCATGCGGGCGGCCGTCCTTCTCCTTGCGCTGATGACGCCCCTGCCGGCGGCGGCGCAGACGGCGGCCCCGCCCGTTCCCGCATCATCCGCCGCCCAGAACCCGGTCCCGGTCTATGGCTTCGAGGTCGTGCGCGCCTATCCGCATGACCCGACGGCCTTCACCCAGGGGCTGGTGTTCCGCGACGGCGAACTGCTGGAAAGCACCGGCCGTTATCCCTCGACCGTCCGCCGCGTCCGGCTGGAGGATGGGGTCGTCCTTCAGCGGCGCGAGCTGGACGAGGACTATTTCGGCGAAGGGCTGACCGCTGTCGGCGACCGCGTCCTGACCCTGACGTGGAAGGGCGGCAAGGGCTTCATCTGGAACCCTGTGACGCTCGAGCCCGAGGGCGAGTTCGCCTATACGGGCGAGGGCTGGGGCCTGACGCACGACGCCACGCGCCTGATCCTGTCGGACGGGACGGCGGCGCTGCGCTTTCTCGACCCGGCGACGCTGGTTGAGACGGGGCAGGTCCCCGTCACGCTTCAAGGCCGTCCGGTCAGCCGGATCAATGAGCTGGAGTGGATCGAGGGCGAGGTCTTCGCCAACCTGTGGCAGACGGATTATATCCTGCGCATCAACCCGGCCACGGGCGCGGTCACCGGCATCATCGACCTGACCGAGCTGATGCCGGACCGCAGCGGACTGGACCCGACCGACGCTGTGCTGAACGGCATCGCCTGGGACCCGGTCGGCCGCCGCCTGTTCGTGACCGGCAAGAACTGGCCCAAGCTGTTCGAGATCCGGCTCACGGGGCCGCGCTAGCATCGCTTCGCGACGCCAGCGCTTTCCTTGTTGGGCCGCGGTCAAAAGGCTCCGCCTTTTCGACCCGACGCGGCCTGGCGCTTCGCGCATACTTCGCGCTCAAGCAGCGAGCGACCGCGTCGCGAGCGGTAGCGCCCTACAAGAAACTGTAGGGATCGACGTCGACGTTGAGGCGGACGGACCCCGGGACCTTCACCCGCGCCAGCCAGGCCCGCAGGAAGCCCTGAAGATCGACATCGCGGTCGGCGCGGACCAGCAGCCGTTTGCGGCGGCGGCCGCGCACCAGCGCCAGCGGGGCGTCGGCGGGGCCGTAGACTTCAAGGCGCTCGGCGTTGGGAATCGAACCGGCCAATTCGCGCGCCAATTTCTCCACCGCGACCGCATTTTCGCTCGACAGAATGATCGCGGCCAACCGGCCGTAGGGCGGCAGGAAGGCGGCCTCGCGTTCCGCCAGTTCGGCGGCGACGAAGGCGTCCCGGTCGCCGGCCGCCAGCGCCTTGAGCACCGGATGTTCGGGGGTCCAAGTCTGCAGGATGGCGCGGCCCGGTCGGTCGGCTCGCCCGGCCCGGCCCGTGGCCTGGGTCAACAGCTGGAAGGTGCGCTCCGCGGCCCGCAGGTCGCCGCCGCGCAGGCCCAGATCGGCATCGACCACGCCAACCAGCGTCAGCAGTGGGAAGTTGTGGCCCTTGGCGGCCGCCTGGGTGGCGACGAGGATGTCGATCTCGCCGTCCGTCATGCGCTGGATCAGGGCGCGGGCGGATTTGGCGTCGGGCGTGGTGTCGGAGCTGAACACCGCCGTGCGCGCCTGCGGGAACAGCTGGCGCACCTCCTCCTCGACCCGTTCGACGCCGGGACCGACCGAGACCAGGCTGTCGGCGGCCCCGCACGATGGGCAGTTTTTCGGCCGCGCCATGGTGAAGCCGGTCAGATGGCAGATCAGCCGGCCGGTGTAGCGATGCTCGACCAGCCAGCTGTCGGTGTCGGGTGACGTCAGCCGGTGACCGCAGGCGCGGCATAGCACCACGGGCGCATAGCCGCGCCGGTTCAGGAAAAGCAGGGTCTGTTCGCCGCGCAGCAGCGTCTCGCCGATGGCCTCCCGCAAGGGCTGGGACAGCCAGGTCTGGGGGTCGGGCGGGCACTGGCGCAGGTCCAGCAACGACACCTCGGGCAGCACCGCCGCCCCGTGCCGGGTCCTCAGCTTGAGCCAGCCGTAGCGGCCTTGGTGGGCGTTCCACAGCGTCTCCAGCGAGGGCGTGGCCGAGGCCAGAACCACCGTCGCCCCCTCGATCCGCGCCCGCGCCACGGCGAGGTCGCGACCGTGATAGACCAGCCCCTCGTCCTGTTTGAACGAACCGTCGTGCTCCTCGTCGACGACCAGCAGCCGCAGGTTCACATAGGGCAGGAACAGGGCAGAGCGGGCCCCGACCACGATGTTGCAGCGGCCGGCGACCACCGCCTCCCAGACCTGACGACGCCGGGGCGGGGCGATGCCTGAGTGCCATTCGGCCGGGGCGGCGCCGAAGCGGGCGGTGATCCGCGCGATCAGGTCCTGGGTCAGGGCGATCTCGGGCAGCAGGATCAGGATCTGCGCCGCCGGATCGGCCCTCAGCGTCCGCGCCGCCGCCTCCAGATAGGCCTCGGTCTTGCCCGAGCCGGTGACGCCGTCGAGCAGGAAGGGGGCGAAGCCGCCCTTGCCCGTCGCCGCCGCGATCGCCGCAGCCGCCGCGGCCTGATCGGGATTGAGCGCCGCCGGGGCGTGGTTCGGGTCGGGCGGGTCGAAGGCGGCGACGGCCTCGACCTCGATGGTCTCCAGCACCCCCTCGTCCAGCAGGCCCTTGACCACGCCCGACGAGACGCCCGCCGCCCGCGACAGATCGGGGCCGGGCATGGAGCGTTGGCCCAGCGCCTCAAGCACCGCCGTGCGCGGCGCGGTCGGTCTGTCGGGAAGCCGCTCGCCGACACGCCGGACGCGCCGCTCGGGCCGGGGG
>JALYPS010000248.1 GCA_030856285.1 Pseudomonadota bacterium | reverse complement strand
GAGCGTGGTGACGATGTTCCAGCGGTCCATCTGACCCTGATTGATCTGCTGGGTGCCGTGGTACAGGCCCGAGGTGTCGCCCAGGCCGATGGTGTTCGTCGTCGAGAACAGGCGGAAGAATTTGTTCGGGCGGATGACGCGGTTCTGGTCCAGCAGGGTCAAGCGGCCCTGCGCCTCAAGCACGCGCTGGATCACGAACATCACATCGGGGCGGCCGGCGTCATATTCGTCGAAACACAGGGCGATCGGGCGCTGGATGGCCCAGGGCAGCATGCCCTCGCGGAATTCGGTGATCTGTTTGCCGTCCTTGAGGACGATGGCGTCCTTGCCGACCAGATCGATGCGGCTGACGTGGCTGTCCAGGTTCACCCGCACCATCGGCCAGTTCAGGCGGGCGGCGACCTGTTCGATATGGGTCGACTTGCCGGTGCCGTGATAGCCTTGGACCATGACGCGGCGGTCGAAGCTGAAGCCGGCGCAGATGGCCAGCGTCGTCTGCGGATCGAAGCGGTAGGCGTCGTCGATCTCGGGCACATGGCTGTCGCGCTCGGCGAAGACCGGCACGGTCATGTCCGAATCCACGCCAAGGATTTCGCGCACGGTCGCCTTGCGGTGCGGTTCCAGCGTCAGCAGGCGATCGGGGGAGGCGTCGAGCAGGGAAGGGGCCATGTCGCTCGTTTAGAGGCGTGGAGCGCCGGGCTCAACCCGCAGGAAACAACCTGTCAGGCTAACCCGGCTTTCTTCAGCGTCTTGTAGGCCTTGATGACGCTCTGAAGCTTGGCCTCCGCGCCGCGGTCGCCCTGGTTCAGGTCCGGGTGGAAGCGCTTCAGCATCTCATGATAGCGCGCCTTGACCCCGGCCTTGTTGGTGCGGGCGTCGAGATCGAGCACCGACAGCGCCGCGCGCTCCAGCTTGCCGAGGCGCAGCGTGTCCTCGCCCGCCGGTCCGGCCTGCTCCTTGGTGCGGCGGCCGAACAGGCCGAAACTGTCCTGCCAGCTGCCGGCGCCCTTGGTGTTGGCCGTGCCCATCTTCGAGGCGAAGGCGGCGGCCTCGCGGCTGAATTTGCCCGCCTTCATCTCCCAGGTCGGGCGGCCGCCGGTCATGGCCTCGTTTTCCTTGGCCGCGCGGACCTCGCCGTCGCTCATGCCGGCGTAGAAATTCCAGCCCTTGTTGTACTCGCCCGCATGGCCCTGACAGAAGTCATAGAAGTCGTTCAGCCGCTCGCGCGACTTGGGCGCGCGGGCCGTCGCCGGCTTGCTGCAGTCGGGCCACTGGCAGCGGATTTCGCCGGGCTTGAGGTGCAGGACGTCGGCCTCCGCCGCCTCCTCTTCGGGGCGAGGCGGTTTGATCCGCATGTCCTTGAAGCGGGGCTTGTATTCAAACTCGGATGACATCGGCGCAAGTGTAAGGTCGAATTGGTCACCAACAAGGACACACCCATGCCGGAAGGCCCGATTGCGACGATTATCCGGAAAAAACTGACAGCAGGCCTGTCACCCGACCGGTTGGAGATCGAGGACGACAGCGCGCGGCACGCGGGACACCACCATGAAGGCGGCATGGACGGGCGACCCGGCGGCGAGAGCCATTTCAACGTCACCGTGGTCTCGGCGGCCTTCGAGGGGCAGGGCAGGGTGCAGCGCCAACGCGCGATCAATGCCCTGTTGCGGGACGAACTGGCCGGCCCGGTCCATGCCCTGTCGGTCCGGGCATTGACGCCGACGGAGGCCGAAGCTCCGATTGGCTAAGGTTCGCCGAACGGAGATCATGACAGAACCGTCACGTTCACCTCGTCTTAGAACGTTCGCCCTAGCGTCCCGGTTGGGCTTTTTGAGAGGCGGGGCGCAATGGTTGAATCCGACGGCATCGGCAAGTCGACCAGCGGCGAACCCGGAGCCGGCGAAGCCGCGCAGGCCTTGCGCGCGATTCTCCAGACCCAATACCTCCGCTACATGATCATCGGCACCTGGGCGCTGGGCCTGCTGGCGACAGTCGGCATCACAAGCGCCGCGCTGTGGTTCGTCGGCACCGTCGCCGCCGGCGCCATCCGGGGCGCGGTGGAAAAGCGCATCAGCGACCGGGTCGGCGCTGGCTGGGGTCTCGTATTCCCCGCCGTCGCCACCGCGACCACCGCAGCCTGGGCCACTGCGCCCCTGATCGCCTGGTATTCCGGCCATCCGTTCGGGCCCGGGCTCGCCGCGACCCTGCTGGTATGCGGATATGTGCTGGTGTTCTCGCAGCTGCGCAGCTCGTGGCGGCAGGCCCTGGTCATCTCCTCGCCCTATGGCGTCGCCGCTTCGGTCATCCTGATCAGCATGTGGGGCGGCCCGCTGTTCTGGCCCTTCCTGGCCATTTTCCCCCTGGCCGGCTCGGGTCTGGTGGTGCTGGTGCTGATGACGATTCTGCGCGAGGAGCGCATCCGAGCTTTCCAGGAGCATCAAGCCCATCTGATCGAGGAGCTTGAGGCCGCGCGCGACAAGGCCAACGCCGCCAGCGACGCCAAGTCCAACTTCCTCGGTGTCATTTCGCACGAATTGCGCACGCCGATGAACGGCGTCCTGGGCGCCGCCCAGCTGCTTGGCGCGACCCGACTGGAGCCGACGCAGCGCGAGTATCTGTCGATCATCCGCAACTCGGGCGACAATCTCCTGAGCCTGCTCAACGACATCCTCGACATGACCAAGATCGAGGCCGGCAAGATGACCTTCGAGACGGTCGATGTGTCGTTCGAGGACCTGCACAAGCGGGTGACCGGTCCGTTCCAGGCCCAGGCCGAGGCCAAGGGCCTGACGTTCACCGCCCGCTTCGAAGGCGACATTCCGGCCGTGGTCCGCGGCGACCCGCTGCGCGTCTGTCAGGTCATTCACAATCTGCTCTCCAATGCGGTGAAATTCACCGACAAGGGCGAGGTCTCTTATGTTGTGCGCGGCGAGCGCTTGGAAAACGGACGCGTCCGCTTCGACTTCGCCGTCACGGATTCCGGGGCCGGGATCGCGCCGGACGATCTGGAGCGGCTGTTCCAGCCCTTTACCCAGGTCGACGCCTCCTCGACCCGCCGTTTCGGCGGCACGGGTCTGGGTCTGACGATCTCGCGGCGCATGGCCAATATCATGGACGGCGACATCAGCGTGGTGTCGACCTTGGGCGAAGGCTCCACCTTCACCTTCACGGTCGAGGCCGACGTCGTCGAATGGACTCGTCAGGCCGCTGCAGAGACCATCCACGCGGAGGTCAACGACGGCCGGGCGCTGAGCGTGCTCGTGGTCGAGGACCATCCCGTCAATCGCATGATCCTGGAAGCCTGGATGGGCTCCGCCGGCCATAGCTGCGCCACCGCCGAGAACGGCCAGATCGCCATCGAGGCCGCGGAAGAGCAACGCTTCGACCTGATCATCATGGACGTGAACATGCCCGTGATGGATGGCCTGACTGCCACCCGGGCGATCCGGGCCGGTGAGGGCGCCAATCACGACACCCCCATCGTGGTCCTGTCGGCTTCGGCCCGCCGCGAGGACCATACCGCGGGACTGGACGCCGGGGCCGACGCCTATCTGAACAAGCCCATCGATTTCGCCGCGCTGGCCAAGGTCATGAACCGCGTCCCCGGCGGGCGCGCGGGGATCCGGGCGCTGGTCGACGCCGGCGAGACGGCGGCCGCCGCCTGATCCCGCGGCAATAGGGTTCGAAAGGCGACCGCCTTCTGAACCTGCGGGGCGTTTTCGTGTTCGCCGCCGCCTCCGGGGTTCCAAAACGGAGCGGAGGCGTTAGACCCGGCGCATGGCGTCCCGCATTCCCACCCTGAACGAGGCCCTCTCCGCCGGTGAAAAGGCCGCCGCGGTCGACTCGGCCATGATCGTCAAGCTGACCGATATGGCCGGCGACTTTGCCGTCAATCTGTCGATCGCCCTGATCATCCTTGTGGCCACTGTGCTGGCGTCGCGATGGCTCTCGGGCATCACGCGACGGATGTTGTCGCGGATCCGGGGCTTCCGCCACGACCGGACGGTGGTCAGCTTCGTCGTGCAGGTGGTGCGGGTCGTCGTCTATATCATCGGCTTCATCGCCGTGCTGCAGCGGCTGGGCGTCCAGACCACCTCGATCATCGCAGTGCTGGGGGCCGCCTCGCTCGCGGTCGGTCTGGCCCTGCAGGGCACGCTGTCGAATGTCGCGGCGGGCGTGCTCTTGCTGGTGCTGCGTCCCTACAAGGTCGGCGACATGATCGAGGTCGGCGGGGCCTCGGGCACGGTGCAGCGCCTCGACCTGTTCGTGACGCAGATGTCGAACCTGAACAATCACAAGATCGTCGTACCCAATTCCAAAGTGCTGGGCGACGTCATCGTCAACCTGACAGGCCAGAAGACCCGGCGCATCGAGATCCTGTTCACTGTCGGCTACAGCGCCAACCTCAAACAGGCCAGGGCCGTCCTCACGGGTGTGGCCGGGGCGCACGACAAGGTGTTGCCGGATCCCGAACCCTGGGCTGGGGTGACCGACCTTCTGGACAGCGCGGTCGAGGTCACCCTGCAGGCCTGGGTTCAGGTCGACGACTGGTGGCAGGTCAAGGCCGACCTGACTCAGGGAGGCAAGGAGGCGCTGGACGCCGCCGGGGTGGAAATCCCCTTCCCGCATCAGGTCGCCGTGGCCTATGAACCGCCCGCGCCGGGTCCTGACCCGACCGAAAAGCCGAAACCCGAACCTGAGCCCCAGACTCCCGCGCCGGCACCGCGCCGCCGCCGGCTGGGCCCAAAGGCCTGATTCCATGCGTTATGACTTCGGCTCCGACAACACCGCCGGCATGGCTCCCGCGGCGCTTGACGCCCTGATCTCGGCCAATGACGGCTATGCCCGGGCGTACGGCGCCGACGGCGTCACCGCCCGCGCCGCCGACCTGATCCGCGCCCGGCTGGACGCTGACGCCGAGATCCGGTTCGTCTTCTCCGGCACGGCGGCCAACGCCATCGCCCTGTCGATGCTGGCCTGGCCGCATGAGGCGGTGCTGGCGCACCACGCCGCCCATGTCTGCACGGACGAGACGGGGGCTCCCGGCTTCTTCGGCTCCGGCGTCGGCCTGATCGGCCTGCCGGGGCTGTCCGGCAAGATCGAGCCGAAGGCGCTTCAGGCGATCCTCGACGAGCCCGAGGTCGGCCACCGGCAGCCCCCTGCGGCCCTCAGCCTGACCCAGTCCACCGAATACGGCACGGTCTACACCGAGGAGGAACTGCGCCATCTGATCGAGCCGGTGAAGCTCAGGGGTTGCGGCGTGCATATGGACGGCGCGCGACTGGCCAATGCGGCGGCGGCGGGGTTCGACCTCACGCAGATCGCCCGGCTGGGCGTCGATGTGCTGGTGTTCGGCGGGGCCAAGGCCGGGGCCAACTGCGCCGAAGCCATCGTCATGTTCGACAAGTCGCTGGCTCGCCGGATCGACAACCGGCTGAAACAGGCCGGGCAGACGGCGTCCAAGACCCGCTTCCTCTCCGCTCCGATCCTGGGCCTGCTGGAGAGCGGCGACTGGGAAGCCGGCGCCGCCCACGCCAATCTGATGGCGCAGCGGCTGGCGGCGGGCATCGCTGCGCGCTCGGCCTTCGCCCTTGCCCACCCGGTCGAGGCCAATGCGGTGTTCGTGCGAATGCCGCCCGAGGCGCACCAGCGGCTGAACGACGTCGGCTGGGCCTGCTATCGTTTCGACGACGGCTCGGTCCGGTTCGTCTGTTCGTGGGCGACCCGCGCAGAAGCCGTGGACGAACTTTTGCAGGCCATCGCAACGCTTTGAGCGCGACGTCATTGAACAGTCGCCATGTCCCATCTAGATAGAACAAAACGAGATCATTCCCGTCTGGCGGGGATTGTTCCGGGGCCGGAGGGACTGACATGAACGCACCAGCGCGTATCGCCGATCGCACGGCTGATGACCTCATGGCCTTCCGTATCGTCCGCGCCGCCATGCCGATCCTGGCGGAGGGACTGGGCGCGGAGGACCTCGCGGCCCAGTCCATGCCGGACTGCAGCCCGGGCAAATGGCATCTGGCCCATAGCAGCTGGTTCTTCGAAGCCATGATCCTCGGCGAGGAGCCCGGCTACCGCCCGGTCGATCCGCGCTTCCAGACCCTGTTCAACAGCTATTACGAGGCGCTCGGGCCACGAGTCGACCGCCCCGCGCGAGGTCTGATGACGCGGCCGTCGCTGGACGAGGTGCTGGCCTATCGCCGCGAGATCGACCGGCGCATGGCCGCCTGGCTGGGCGACGGGCCCACCGATCCTCTCCGGCTGTATCTGTTCACCCTCGGCCTGAACCACGACCAGCAACATCAGGAGCTTTTCCTGATGGACCTGCTGAACCTGATGGCGCGGTCGCCGCTGGATCCCGCGGCCTATCAGGCTGAGCCGCGCGCCCGCCCGGCGCAACGAGCTCGGGGCGGGAGCACCCGGTTCGACGGCGGTCTGGTCGAGATGGGCCACGGCGGCGCGGGCTTCGCCTTCGACAACGAAAGGCCGGCGCACCGCGTCTGGCTGGAACCCTACGCCCTGACCAATGACCTGGTGTCGAACGCCGACTGGATCGCCTTCATCGCGGACGGCGGTTACGCCCGGCCCGAACTCTGGCTCTCTGATGGTTGGTCGACGGTTCAGGCCGAGGGATGGGAGGCCCCCCTCTACTGGCTCCGGGATGGCGACGGCTGGACGACCATGAGCCTTGTGGGCCGCGAGCCGATCGTTCCGGCGGCGCCGGTCCGCCACCTCAGCCTCTATGAGGCCGACGCCTACGCCCGGTGGGCCGGCAAGCGGCTGCCGACGG
>JALYPS010000242.1 GCA_030856285.1 Pseudomonadota bacterium | reverse complement strand
GCGTCGGCATGTCGAAATTGGTGCGCAGGGCCCTTGGGGCCCCGTCCGCCGTGCGGATGGAATATAGGCCTCCGCCGCGCATGAAGCGGATGTCCCGCGCGGGCACAGTGCTGAGCAGGATGCCGGGCGCGGGCCCGGGCGCCCACGTCTGGATGTCAGTGCGGCCGTCAGCACGTCGCGCCTGCACCTCAAGGCCGCCGACACCGGCGGGCATGCCGATCAGGGCCGCCGAAAGCGCGTTGTCCCGGCACTGGACGACGATGGCCACGCCCGCGTCATAGCGGACGGCGGCGACCGTCTGGTTCAGGCTGGCCTCGTGCTGGAACTCCCAGTCGTCCTCGTCCTGGGCCATAGCGGCGGTTGGTCCCGCGCAGAGAAATGCGCAGAGCGCCGCAAGCAGCGTCGGTCTCATGGTCTTGCTCCCCAGCGTCCCGACGACAGAAGACGCCCGGATACCGGTTTTGGTCAAGGGCTTACGCGACCGCGCCCCTCTCGATCATGGGCAACACGATCTTAACCGGAACAGGTTGCAAGGAGGCGTGTCTCCGGAGAACCTCATGCGCCTGATCCCCGTTGCGGCCGCCGCAATGCTCCTGTCCGCCGGATCGGCGATGGCGCAATCTTCGGAGCCGGGCGTCGCCGTGGGCGTCACGGGGGGCACGTCCGGGGTCGGACTGGACGTACAGGTGAAGATAGGCCCGATCTTCACCCTCCGGGGGTCGCTCGATCGCCTGACTTACGGCGCTGACGAAAGCTATGACGGCATCGACTACAACGGCGACCTGACCTTCGACACGGTCGGCGCATTCATCGACATGCACCCTCTGGCCAACGGTCTGCTGATCTCGGGCGGGGCCTATGTCGGCGACCGGGACATCGCCCTGGCCGCAACGCCCACCGGACCGGTCGACATCGGCGGCCAGACTTATACGCCTGGCCAGGTCGGCACGCTGAACGGCGCCATCAAGCTCAGCGGGGCCGCGCCTTTCGTCGGCATCGGCTGGGACGACACCTTCTACCGCAGCGGCCGTTGGGGGTTTCGCGCCGTCGCGGGGGTGGCCTGGAGCGATGAGCCGGAGGTCGTCCTGACCTCGACCGGCGGCAGTCTGTCCAACGACCCGACCTTCCAGGCCCGGCTGCGCGACGAGAGCCAGGACATCACCGAGGAGGCCGAAGGCTACGGCCTGTTCCCGATTATCCAGGTGGGTCTGAACTACAAATTCTGACCTCTGGCGCTCAGGCGGTGCGCTCGTGTTCGAGCAGCCACCGCTTGCGCTCCAGCCCGCCTGCATAACCGGTCAGCGTTCCATTCGCGCCGATCACGCGGTGGCAGGGCACGATGACGGCGACGGGATTCTGACCATTGGCCAAGCCCGCGGCGCGCACCGCCTTCGGCGAGCCGATCGCCGCCGCAAGCTGACCATAGGTCCGCGTCTCGCCCGCCGGAATGGCCCGCAGCGCCTTCCAGACGGTGCGCTGGAAATCCGTGCCGCCGGTCCTGACCTCGACCCCGTCGAGGGCTCGCACATCGCCGCCGAAATAGGCCTCGACCGCGCGCCGCACCGTCTCGGGAGCCCGCCCTTCGATGACCACCGCCCCCGGCGCGTGGCGGGTCAGCAATCGCGTCATCCGGGCCTCATAGTCGGCGAAGTCCAGCGCCCGCACGGCGCCCTCGCCATCGGTGACCAGCAGCACCTCGCCCACTGGCGTGGCGACCCGGTCGAGCGTCAGGGTTTCAGGCTGCGCGTTTGGCATCGTCGTTCTCCATCTGCTTCAGGTCGGCGCTGCCGATCCCCGCCAGTGCGAGGTGCAGCGCTCCATAGGCCCGCCACGGACGCCAGGCTTCGGCGCGGACGGCGAGCGTTTCGTCGTTCAATCGGTCGTTCGGAGCCTCGGCCCCGTCGTCGATCCAGTCGCCGGGCAGCCGCAGGCCGGGCCGCGCCGCGACCAACGGCTTCAGCACTGGATCAGCCGACAGATCCCGGCCGATGGCGTCCGGGTCCGCCGACAGGTCGAACACCCGCCGCACGCGCGCCAGAACCCCCGGCAGGGCCTTCAGATCGTCGGCCTCGACGCAGACCGAGACCCGCCCGGCCTCCGCCGGCTCGACCGTGACCGAACCGTCCGCGCCATCGACCTCCCGGGTCAGGGCCCGCGACCAGCGCCGCCCCTCGACCGCATCGCCGCGCGCCGTCAGGGCCGCGAACATCGCCTCCCAGTCATAGGGCGGGCGGAACGACAGGCTCAGCCGCACCCCGCCCTCATGCACCCGCTCGCCGCGCCGCCGCAGCGCCGAGGGCGGACGGCCGTACAGGGCCTGAAACGTCTCATTGAAGCGCCGCACGCTGCCGAAGCCGGAACCCAGGGCCACCTGCGCCATCGACAGGTCGGTCTGGTGGATCAGGGCCTTGGCCAGCAGCACCCTTCGTGTCTGCGCCACGCTGACGGGGGCGGCGCCCAGATGCTGGCGGAACAGCCTTCGCAGGTGCCGTTCGCCCACGCCCAGCCGCCCGGCCAGACCGTCGACGTCGCCCTCGTCCAGCGCCCCCGCCTCGATCAGGGCGAGGGCCCGGCTGACCGTATTGGACGTGCCGCGCCAGGCCCCCATGTCGGGAGCCGTCTCCGGGCGGCAGCGCAGACAGGCCCGAAAGCCCGCCTCCTCAGCCGCCGCGGCCGAGACCACGAAGACCATATTCTCCCGCTTGGGCGTCCGCGCCGGACAGACCGGCCGGCAGTAGATGCCCGTCGTCTTCACACAGCCGAAAAACCGCCCGTCGAACCGCGCGTCCCGCGTCAGCACGGCGCGGTAGCAGGCCTCCTGATCCAGTTCGCGGGCGTTTTCCATGACCGCAGAATGATCGCTGCGGCCATGGATGTCTCGCGGTTTTCGGACATTGCGGTGGACCTACGGGCGCGCCAGTCGCCCAAGGTTGCCGAGGATTTTGAACGCCAGGCTGAGCGCCGAGAAGGCCAGCACCCAGACCAGCACCACCGACAGGGTGCTTGCGATCCCGACCAGATCGCGCGCGCCGTCGCCGAGGTTCCGGAGCGTATCGAAGTCCAGCATCATCCAGTCGCCGGCGATCCGCGCCGTCTCCTCGCCGCGCGTCAGGGTGAACCAGTGCCCGGCCTCGAAGATCATCCAGGTCAGCCACAGGCCGGCGCCGGCGACGACGATCTGGGCCGCGGCCCGCGCCCGGACCGCATAGGGGCGGACGAGGCTGGCCAAGTCGATGGCCATCTGGGCGAAGGCGTACAGCAGGATGGGTCCGAACAGGATCGACCAGATCGGCGCGCCGCGGACCACTGCATCCTCGCCGCGCAGGTCGAGCGACACCAGGCCGGGGAAATGCAGCACCCCGATCCACCACAGCACGAACATGCCGACGGCGAGGAAGGAGAACAGGTGTTCGCCGCCGGGCCAGGGATTGGCGCGCCGCGGGGTCCAGGCGGCCTTCGCCGGCTCCATGCCAGCCATCGAGGCCTTCCAGGCCGCCGGATCGGCCATGCCGAAGGCGCCGAGATCCTTCACCCGCCATTGGGTCATCCACGCGGGCCGGATGCCCTGATGCTCGAAGATCGCCGCCGCCAGGGTCGCCGCGCCGATCAGCATCAGCCCCGCGCCGAAGAAGCCGTGGAAGGCCTGGGCGATCGCCTGCCCCGCATCGTCCGCGCCGCCGATCAGCCGGATGAACAGGGTGATCGCATAGACCACCCCCAGCACCATCAGCCCGGCCTTCACGCCGAACAGCCAATAGGGAAACAGCTCTGGCCCCACCAGCGAGTCCGGCCCCTTGCGGTAGCGCGCCGCCACGACCAGCGGATGGCCGATCTCGCGCAGGATCGCCTCCTGCTCGTCCTCGGTCAGGGCGCGGCCCAGCTCCTCTTCCTTCGCCTCGAACCGGCTCAGGATCAGGTCCCGCAGCTCGGCGACGATGTCGGCCCGTTCGTCCTGCGGCAGCTGCGCGGCGACGGCGTTCAGATAGCGATCGATCATGTCCATGGCTTTTCCCCTTCAGCCCAATCTCAAAGAATCTTGTCGAGCGAGGCGTTGATCCCCCGCCACTCGTCGGTCAGGGCGGCCAGCATCGAGACGCCGCCGGGCGACAGGACGTAGAAGCGCTTCTTCCGCTTCTCCTCCTCGCGCCATTCGCTGTTCAGCAGCCCCTGGCTCTCGAGCCGGCGCAGCAGCGGATAGAGGGTCGATTCCTCCATCTCGAGCCCGTCGGCGGCCAGGGCCTGACGCAGGGTGTAGCCGTACCGCTCGGTCCTGAGGCAGGCGAGAACCGCCAACACCAGCGACCCGCGCCGCAGCTCCAGCCGCATGCTTTCATAAAGGTCTGGATCGACGCTCATGCCGTTCCCCTGTCTGCCACATAGTGTGTGACATACAGTGTATGCGACATACTGTGTGAGAGAGTCAATCCCCGGTGATCAGGGGTCGGTCACCCTGGTATGCGCGCCCCGTCCCAGGCGTAGACGCCGCCGCTGTCCGCGGCCGTCAAACCGTCGATTACCGCCAGCAGCCGCTCCACCGAATAGTCCGCCGTGAACAGCTTCTCCGGCCTAACCCCCTTCTGGAACGGCGCGCTCAGGTCCGTATTCACGGTTCCGGGATGCAGCCCCGCGACCACCGCTTGCGGATGGGTGCGTCCGATCTCGACGGCCAGATTGCGCAGCAGCATGTTAAGCGCGGCCTTCGAGGCCCTGTAGCTGTGCCAGCCGCCCAGCCGGTTGTCGCTGATCGATCCCACCCGCGCCGACAGGGCCGCGAACACCGCCTTCTGACTTCGCGGCAGCAGGGGCAGGAAATGTTTGGCGACCAGCGCCGGCCCGACCGCATTGATCCGGTAGTCGCGCAGCAGATGGTCGCTATCGAGCGCGCGCCAGCTCCGCTCCGGTTCGAACCCATGGTGCAGCACCCCGGTGGCGACGAACACCAGCGCTGGCGCCGGCCCCTCAGCCACCCGCGCAGCGGCGACGGCGATCGAGGCCTCGTCTTCCAGATCGAACCCGGTTCCCGATCGCGACAGGGCGTGGACGACAGCGTATCGCCCGGACGCCTCCAACCGCCGGGCCGCTGCGGCGCCAATGCCGCCCG
>JALYPS010000240.1 GCA_030856285.1 Pseudomonadota bacterium | reverse complement strand
GGGCGAGGGTGGCCAGCACCCCTCGCCGGACGCGGGAGACCCGCCCCTTGCGCTGGACCTCCGCGAGCCCGGCGCGGGCGCAGAAAATCCGGGCCCTGGGGAAGCGGGTCAGGCCGGCGATGTGGTCGCCATGGAAGTGGGAGACGACGACGGCGCGGACGTCATCCGGTGTATAGCCGAAAGCGGGCAGCTGGTCGGCGACGGCCTGTCCCGGCTCAAGGTCGACGGGCGTGGTCCAGCGGTAGAGGCGTTCGGGAAACGGCTCCGTGGCGACGAAGAAGGCCGGGTCATAGCCGGTATCGAACAGCATCGGCCCCTCGTCCGGATGGACGATGAGGGCGGTCAGGGCGGGAAAGACGGCGGGCGCCAGACCGGCGTCGCGGCGGGTCATGACGGCGGGATGCGAACAGGCCCCGGCGCGCAGGATGTGGACGCGGCAGCGTTTCATGACGCCGCCAGCCCGGGCGCGACCGCCAGCGCCGTCTCCACCGCGTCATGCGCCGGTTCATAGCCGAGCAGGCGGCGAGCCTTGCTGAGGTCGAACGTCTGCGACCAGGCCAGGGTGGACAGGGTGTAGGGCGTCAGCACCGGTTCGGGCCGCCCCGGCAGGACGCGGCACAGGGCGTCCGCGCCGACGGACAGGACCTGCGCGAGGGCGAGGGGAATCGGGACGGTGCGAACCTCGACCCCGAGCGCCTGTCCCAGCCGGCGGACCAGCTCGCGGACCGGCAGTGCGGCGCCCCCGGTGATATTGATCGCCTGCCCGCCGGCCGCGTCGCGGTGGACGTCGGCCAGCCGGATCGCGCGCGCCGCGTCACGCACATCGGTCAGCTCCACCAGCGCCCGCCCGTCGCGGAACACGGGGAACCGCCCGCGCTTCACCAGCCGCAGAATGCGCGGCAGCAGGACCGCGTCGTCAGGGCCGATGATGGCGCGCGGGCGGATGGCGACGGTGCGAAAGCCGGGCGCGTCGGTGGCGAGGACGAGCCGTTCGGCCTCGCCCTTGGTGCGGGAGTAGGCGTTCAGGGGACGCTCCGGCCAGGGCGTGTCTTCGGTCAGTCCGGTCTGGGCGGCCCAGCGGGCATAGACTGAAGGGGAGGAGACGAAGACGAACGACCCGACGCCCGAGCGCTGAGCGGCGGCGAGCAGGTCGCGCGTCAGATCGACATTGGCCCGCTGGAAATCGGCGTCGGGGCCCCAGGGGCTGGACAGGGCGGCGGCGTGGAAGACGACGTCCATGTCCCTGCACAGGGCGTCCAGTCCCAGCTCGAACAGGTCGCCGGCCATGGTCTCGGCGCCCATTTCGCGCAGGCGTTTGATGGCGGACGGGCTGCGGCCGGCGGCGCGCACCGAGTATCCCTCGTCCAGCAAGGCCTGTGTCAGGGTCAGCCCGAGGCCGCCGGTCGCGCCGGTGACCAGCGCGCGCCGGCTCACGTCCGCAGCACCATCGCCGCGAGGCTGATTCCCGCCGCCGTGCCGAGAAGCAAGACGGTCTTGCCGGGACCCAGGCGTCCGGTCGCGTGCGCCTCGACCAGCACCGTGGGCAGGGAGGCCGCGATCTGGTTGCCTCGCGTGGCGAAGATATCGATCACGCGGTCCGGATCACCGCCCATCAGCCGGCGGGCGTGTTCTATGGCGGGCCGACTGGCCTGGTGGCCGACGATGACATCGACGCTCTCGCGGGTCAGGCCCGCCTCGCCCAGAACGCGGTCGATAAGCGCGGGCAGGGTTCGCGAGGCGGCCTTGAAGATGCCGAACGGGTCCATCCGGAAGCGGGCGCCCTCGGAAAAGGCCTCGAAGCCGTCCTCCACCCGCATGCGGGTGCCCCCGGATCGGACGGAGGCAAGGTCCTTGCCCACGCCATAGGTTTCGAAGCCGCGGGCCAGCAGGCCCGGGCCATGCGGGTCATCGCATGCCTCGACGCACACCGCCGCCGCGCCGTCGCCGAAGATCGCGGCCGACGCGGGCGTGGCCCAGTCCAGTCCGCAGGAGGGGATGTCGCTCGACACGATCAGGGCGCGACGGAACCGGCCCGCAGCGAAGCCCATGGCGACGACATCCAGCGCCGTCACGAAGGACAGGCAGGTCTGGTTGACGTCAAAGGCCCAGATGCCGGACTGGCCGAGGCCCAGCGTATCCTGGATCAGCACCGAGGCGCCGGGGATGGGCTGTTCCATCACGCCGCAGGCGCCGATCAGGACATCGATGTCGCCCGGCTCCCAACCCGCCATGGCGAGAGCCCGGCGGGCGGCCTCGGCCCCCATCATGGAGGTGGTTTCGTCGGGGGCGGCGACACCGCGGGAAGCGATGCCGAACTGGGCCTCGGTCCAGCCCGAAGGCTGGCCGAAGACGCTGTCCAGCGCCTGCGACGACCGGTGTTCACGCGGGGAGTACGCCCCAAGGCCGGCCAGGATAAACGGCGTCATGGCGTCACGTTAGACTTGCTGTCGAAGCCCGTCCATGCGGGGCAGTCTCAGTCCTGATGCTCGATCACATGCCGGCCGCGCACCATGCGGACATAGGGCAGGGGCCGGTCCGGATGGGCCAGTCGCTCGCCAACCTCGCCCAGCACGAACCGGGTGATGGCCGGCAGGTCCAGCGATCGCGTGTCGGCCAGCGGCAGCCAGGCGATCTCGTCCAGCTCGCCCGAGCCCGCGGTCGGCTCGGGGTGCAGCAGGGCGCGGGCGTCCGCCATGAAGAAGCGGGCGTCGAATCGGCGCGTCCGTCCCGGCGGGGTGATGGCGCGGGCGACATAGGACAGGGCGGCCAGATCAGGCAGAGCCCCCACGGCCCGGAACTCCCGCCACGGCCCGGCCACGGAGACGACGGGCGCCGGCGCGGCGAGCAACAGCCCCGTCTCCTCGAAGGTCTCGCGCACCGCGGCCAGGGCCAGGGCGCGGGCCCGGCGGGCCGGAACCTCGCGTG
>JALYPS010000027.1 GCA_030856285.1 Pseudomonadota bacterium | reverse complement strand
CCGAGATGAGCCAGCACGCCGCGGGCGCCCATGCCAAGGTCATGCCGCTGGAGGAGCTGGCGCAGGTGGTCGAGGGCTGGAAGGGGCAGGGGCTGAAGGTCGGCTTCACCAACGGCTGTTTCGACATCCTGCACCGGGGGCACGTCGCCTATCTGGCCCAGGCGCGCGGCTGGTGCGACCGGCTGGTGGTGGCGCTGAACACGGACGCTTCGGTGCGGCGGCTCAAGGGCGAGGGTAGGCCGATCAACGATCTGGACAGCCGGGCGGTGGTCATCGGCGGGCTTCAGTCCGTGGATCGGGTCACCGCTTTCGACGATCCGACGCCCATCGCCCTGATCGAGCGGCTGCGCCCCGACGTGCTGATCAAGGGAGCGGACTACACCCGCGAGGGCGTCGTCGGGGGCGATCTGGTCGAGAGCTGGGGCGGCGAGGTCAGACTGGCCACCTTCGAGGACGGCTATTCGACGACGAAGACCATCGAGAAGATGAAGGACGAAACATGATCCGGCGCATGATCGTGGTGACCGGCGGCGCGGGCTTCATCGGCTCCAACATCGTCGCCCGGCTGTGCGCCGAGGACCGGCGCGACATCATCGTCTGCGACCGGCTGGAAGACGCATCGCTGGGCAAGTGGAGGAACATCGCCAAACAGCCGATCGCCGACTTCTGGCAGCCCGAGGAGCTGTTCGAACAGCTGGAGCGGCACGCTGAGTCGATTGAAGCCGTGGTGCATATGGGGGCGATCTCATCGACCACGGAGCCGGACGCGGACCTGATCCTGCGCACCAATTTCAGCCTGTCGCGCGATCTGTGGGACTGGTGTGCGCTGCGCGACGCGCGGCTGATCTACGCCTCATCGGCGGCGACCTACGGCGACGGGGAAGCCGGGTTCGAGGATGAGGACAGTCTCGAGGCCTTGGCCTCGCTCAGGCCGCTGAACGCCTATGGCTATTCGAAGATGCTGTTCGACCAGTATGCCGCGCGTCAGTCGGACCGCGGCCAGTCGCCGAGCCAGTGGGCCGGGCTGAAATTCTTCAACGTTTATGGGCCGAACGAGGGCCACAAGGGCGGGATGAAGTCGGTCGTGGCGCAGATCTGGCCCAAGGTTCAGGCCGACGAGGCCGTCGCACTGTTCCGGTCTCACAATCCGGCCTATGCCGACGGCGGCCAGATGCGCGACTTCGTCTTCGTCGACGATGTGGTCGACATCGTCGAATGGCTGCTCGACACGCCTGGCGTCTCGGGGATTTTCAACGCCGGTTCGGGACAGGCGCGGTCCTTCCTTGACCTGGCCAACGCCACCTTTGCGGCGGCGGGCAAGACGCCCCGGATCGAATACGTCGACACCCCGGAGAGCATTCGCGACAAATACCAGTATTTCACCGAGGCGCGGATGGATCGGGTGCGGGCGGCGGGCTTCCAGGGGCAGTCGACGCCGCTGGAGGAAGGCGTCCGGCGCTATGTCCAGGCCTTCCTGGCGACGACGGATCCGTATCGATGATCATTGGCCGGATGAGCCTGCGCCAATGGGCCGGCTGGATCGGTCTGACGGTGGTGCTGTTGCTGGCCACGGCCGTGGCGGTGTGGCGCGGCGACATACTGAGGGCCAGTCTGGACCCGCAGGCGCCATTCCAGACCTATAAGCCCCCGCCAGCGCCCGATTACCGGGACCCTACGGCCTGGGCGCTGCGCGACGCCCGGGCGCCCGAGGCGGGTCCGGCGGCGGTCTTCTTCGTTCACTCCACCACCTATGACGGCGGTCGCGAGTGGAACGGTCCGATTGGAGACCCGAGAGCCGACGCCTGGCTGAAGCGGGTCGTCCTGCCCAACTACGCCGGCCCGTTCGCGCGGGCGGGCGAGATCAGCGCGCCGCGCTATCGTCAGGGCAGTCTCTACACCCGGCTGACCCTGCGTGACGACGCGCGCGAGGCGAGGGCCTTCGCCTGGCGCGACATCGCCGCCGCCTTCGACGCCTGGATCGCGCGTCACCCTGAAGGGCCCATTGTGCTGGCGGGGGTCGAGCAGGGCGGCGATCTGGTCGAGCGTCTGGTCCGCGAGCGGCTGGCGGATGATCCAGCGCTGCGTGGGCGGCTTGTGGCGGTCTATCTGATGGATGTCGTGGTCGCCGCCGACGGCCTGTCGCCGCAGGTTCCCGCCTGCGCCAGCCGCGTTCAGGCCGGCTGTATCGTCGCCTGGTCGCCCGTGAGCGAGGGCAATGACGGCGCCGGGCGCCGTCGCTTGCGGCGGGCCCTCATCTGGGACGGACGGGGACGGTTGGTCGATCTCGCCGGTCGCCCGGCCCTGTGCGTCAACCCGGTGACCGGCTCCTCCGCAACAGCCTTGGTCGAGGCGCGGCTGCATCACGGGGCGACCAACGCCACCGGACTGGAATGGGGCGTTCGGCCGGCCCTGATGGCTCGCGAGATCGCTACCCAGTGCCGCGAGGGCCTGTTGCGCCACACCGAGCCGACCATGGAGTCCTTCCGCGAGACAGGCGGATGGGCGGATCGAAGAAAATCTCGTCCGTACAATCTCTTCTACGGCGATATTGAAGCAGATGTTCAGGCGAGATTGGCGATTTGGCAGGCAGATCGGCCTGCCTAGTCTACGCCGGGGCGGTCGTTGCGCCAGTCGAACAGGGCCTCCAGAACCTTGACCGCCTCGCCGCGAGGCGAGGTGAGATCCGGATCGCGGCCCAGCACCAGCCGGGCGTCATCAGCCGCCGCCAGCAGCAACGACCGGTGCCGGATGGGATCGGCGAAGCGGTAGGCGGGGAAGCCGCTCTGCTTGAGCCCCAGCGGGTCGCCGCCGCCGCGCATGCGGAAGTCCTCCTCGGCGATCTCGAAGCCGTCTTCGGTGCGGCGCAGGGTCTCGAGCCGCAGGCGGGCGGTTTCGCCAAGGCCGTCGTCCCCGCCGCCGTACAGCAGGATGCAGGCGCTGGCCTTGGCGCCGCGCCCGACCCGGCCGCGCAGCTGGTGCAGCTGGGCAAGGCCGAAGCGATCCGCGTGTTCAATGACCATGATGGTGGCGTTGGGCACATCGACCCCGACCTCGACCACCGTGGTGGCCACCAGCAGCGGAATGCGGCCGTCGGCGAAATCGGCCATGACCGCCTCGCGTTCCGGCCCCGGCATCTGGCCGTGGGCGAGCCCCGCCTCGACCTTGAGGATGCGGCGCAGATCGGCGGCGCGAGCCTCGGCGGCGGCGAGATCGACCGCTTCGCTCTCGGCCACCAGCGGACAGATCCAGTAGGCTTGGGCGCCGCTGTCGATGGCCGCCTTGAGGCGTTTGGCTACCTCGCCGATGCGGGACAGCGGCAGGACGGCGGTGGTGACGGGCGTGCGACCGGGCGGCTTTTCGGTCAGGCGCGACACCTCCAGCTCGCCGTACTGGGTCAGCTCCAGCGTCCGCGGGATCGGCGTGGCTGACATGGTCAGCAGGTGGACGCCGCCCGTGCGTGGATCGCCCTTGGCCTGCAGCCGCTGGCGCTCATTGACGCCGAAACGGTGCTGTTCGTCGATGACGGCCAGCGCCAGCCGGTCGAAGCGGACGGCGTCCTGGAAAAGGGCGTGGGTGCCGATGGCGACCTGGGCTTCCCCGGAAGCCAGGGCGGCGAGGCGGGTCCGGCGCTCCGCGGGGGTGTCGCGGCCGGTCAGGAGAATGGTTGGGACGCCGGCGGCCTCCAGCAACGGGGCAAGCCTCTGCCAGTGCTGGCGGGCGAGGATTTCCGTCGGGGCCATCAGGGCGGCCTGGAATCCCGAGGCGGCGGCATCGGCGAGCGCCAAGGCGGCGACGGCGGTCTTGCCCGAGCCGACGTCGCCCTGCAGCAGCCGTCCCATCTGTTCGCCCGAGGCCAGGTCGCGGCGAATCTCGGCGACGGCCTGCGCCTGGGCGCCGGTCAGGTCGAAGGGCAGGGCGGCCAGAAGGTGGGCGGAGGCCTCGCCGGGTGCAATACGCGGCCCCGGTGTGATCTGGCGCGCGCGGCGGCGGCGGGCGAGGGCCAGCTGGTGCGCCAGCAGCTCATCATAGGCCAGCCGCTGCCGGGCCGGGGCGTCCGGCTCCAGCTCGGGCTCGCACGTCGGCGCGTGCAAGGCCTCAAGCGCCGCGCGCCAGCCGGGCCAACGGTTTTTCGCCAGCCAGGCCGGGTCCTGCCACTCCGGCAGCTGCGGCGCATGGGTCAAAGCGGCCTGCGCCAGTTTGCGCAGCACTCGCGAGGTCAGGCCCTGGGTCGCGGGATAGACGGGTTCGACGGCGGCGATCTCGCCGGCCTGTTCCAGGGTGAAGATGTCCGGGTGAACGATCTGCACCTCGGCGTTGAACCGTTCGACCTTGCCGGAGACCAGCCGCTTCTGGCCCTTGGGCAGCAGGCGGTCGATGTGCTGTGCCGAGCCGCCGAACCAGATCATGTGCACGAAGCCGGTGTCGTCGGACGCCCGCACCTTGATCGGGACGCCGGGTTTGCCGGGCACGATCAGGCGATCGAGGACGACTTCGAAGATCCCGACCTGCCCCTCGATCGCGTTCGCCGCCGTCATGGGCTGGCGCACGATCAGGCCCGACGGCGACAGGAACGCCACATCACGCACGAGCGGGCCGGCCAGCTTCTGGACAAGCGGCAGGATTTTGGGCCCCACGCCCTTAAGGCTGGAGACCTCTGCGAACAGGGGAAAGAGAATCTGCGGCCGCATGGATCGACAGCATAGCTGGCGAAAGCGCGTCTGGAACGCTATCTCCGCAGCGCGATTGAACCTGACCGACCGGGCAAGGAACCTTGTGGCCGATATTGACGCACGTCTGAAGCAACGACTCGGCCGGATCACCTTCCGGGCGTGGCGGCGTGGATTCCGCGAGGCCGATCTGGTTTTGGGGCCATTCGTGGACCAGGTCGGGCCGACGCTGAACGAAGACGAATTGGATTCTCTGGAGGCTCTGCTGTCCGAAGACGACGACCATCGACTGTACGCCTGGATCATCGGGACGGAGCCGACGCCTGCTGCGCATGACACACCGGTGATGGCCAGGATCCGGAGCTTCATGCGCGACCATGTCGCCGCCGCCGTGGCCGAGGGGGCCGGCTGATGGACGGAGCCATCCCCAAACGCAGCGATCAGGACCTGGGCGGCGCGCCCGAGGGTCTCGACGCCCTCGTTGTCGCCGAGCGGCTGAAGGCCGAGGGCGGCGTCGGTGTGTTCGTGGCGCGGGATTACGCGCGTATGGGCGAGTTCGTTCAGGCGTTCGGCTTCTTCGCCGACGGAATCGAGATCGTTGAGTTCCCGGCCTGGGACTGCCTGCCCTATGACCGCCTGAGCCCCACCTCGTCGGTTTCGGCCGAGCGGATGGCGGCCTTGACCCGGCTGGCGCAGCGCGCCCCGGGCGACCGCAAGCCGACGCTCGTCGTCACCACCGTGGGGGGCGCCATGCAGCGCACGCCGCCGCGGGAGGTGACCAACGGGGCCGGTTTCCAGACCACTGTCGGCCTCGACCTCGAGACCGCGGCGCTTGAGCGCTATTTCGCGGCCAACGGCTATATGCGCGCCTCGACCGTGTCGGAAAAAGGCGAGTTCGCGGTCCGCGGCGGGGTCATCGATGTCTTCCCGCCGGGCTTCGAGGAGCCGGTGCGGCTGGACATGTTCGGGTCCGAGCTGGAGTCGATCCGCACCTTCGACCCGGCGACCCAGCGTTCCACCGGCCAGCTTCGCGAAGTGCATCTGGCGCCGGTGTCCGAGGCCCTGCTGGATCCCGACAGCATCTCGCGCTTCCGCACGGGTTATCTCGGCCTGTTCGGGGCGGCGGGGGATGATCCGCTCTATACCGCCATCAGCGAGGGTGCGCGGCGGCAGGGCATGGAGCACTGGCTGCCGCTGCTCTACGACCGGCTGGAGACCCTGTTCGACTATCTGCCTGACGATGCGCGGCTTTTCCTCGACAACCAGGTCGAGGCGGCGCGGAGCGAGCGCTGGAACCTGACCCGCGACGCCTATGAGGCTCGGCGCGACGCCTCGATGGGCAAGGGCGGGGCGGCCTATCGCGCCCTGCCGCCCGAGCGGCTTTATCTGCCGGAGTCAGACTGGAACAGCGCCCTGGCGGGCCGCTGGGTGCGTCGGCTGTCGCCCTTCCACGGACCCGGCGAGGACGCCGGGGGGCGGCTGGGGCGCAGTTTCGCGGCCGAGCGAGCACAGGACAGCGTCAACCTGTTCGAGGC
>JALYPS010000206.1 GCA_030856285.1 Pseudomonadota bacterium | reverse complement strand
GCCCAGGCCGCCGAGGATGTGCCGGCCCGCGGTCGGCCGCTGCCGGACCCGATCGTCGTGCTGCTCGGCCTCGGCCTGCTGTGGCTGATCTGGCAGCGCATCGGCGGCAATCGCGAATTGAGCACGCAGGTCTATGTGTGGTTCGGCGTGGTGCTCGCCCTCGGCCTCGGCGCGCGCCTCCTGCGGCCGCGACCCTTGAACGGCGGTCCGGCGCTGGCCTACGGTCCGGCCGGGCGGGCGCTCGCGCTGACCTTTTTGGTCTCGCACGCGCTGGTGGTCGGCCTCAGCCTCGCGCCGAACTACCCGATCTTCGCCAACTGGCGCGGCCCGACCCGCGCGCTGTTCGGCAGCTGGCTGAGCGTCACCGGCACCTCGCAGAGCTGGAAGATGTTCGCCCCCAACCCGCCGCGCGCCAACGTATTCATGAAGACCGTGGTGGTGCTCAAGGACGGCACCCGCTGGAACGTCGGCAACAACGCCTACGACTGGCGCCCCAATCCATGGATCTGGAACGACCGGATGCGCAAGATGCACCGGCGCATGGTCAGCAAGGGCCAGTGGTACCTGCGACCGTGGTCGAACTTCCACTGCCGCGAATGGTTTCTGGAGACCGGCGAGCACCCGGCCTCGGTCGAGATCCACAAGCTCGTCACCAAGATCCCGAGCCCCGATCAGGTCGCCGCCAAGGGTTATTATGACCCCAACAAGCTCAAGCTCACCGATGAGCTGGTCGAGACCCACGCCTGCCCGCTCGCTGGCGACATCCCGCCGTTCATGAAGGTCCGGCGCGGCATGCCGCTCTCCACCGAGGAGCAGGCCCTGCTCGACGCCGAGGCCGAGCGCGAGGCCAAGTCCGCCGACAGCAAGCGCCGCAGCTGGGCCAGTCGCCGCGACTGGGGCGGCCCCGGTCCGACCGCCCCGGCCTCTCCGACTCCGACCACCACGACATCTCCGACCACCCCGGCCTCTCCGACTCCGCCCCCCGCCCGCACCGGACCCATCGACGACGAGCCCGCCCTCAAGGCCGGCGAAGACGGCGAGTGAGCACCTGACCCGAGGACATTCGACCATGGCCGACACCACCGACCCCGCGCTCGCCGAAGCCCTGCTGCGCGCGCCGCCGCAGGTGGTCGCCCCCGACGGCCGCCGCTGGGCCTACAAGCCGATCGGCATGGCCCTGATCTCGCTGTTCGTGCTGTACCACGTGCTGGTACTGCTGCAGCACACGACGCCCTCGAACGGGCTGGCGACGCAGTTCAGCAAGGCGCTGGGTGAGGGGCTGAAGGCCGGCCAGTACATGCGCGCGGCCTCCAGCGTGCAGAGCTGGTCGATGTTCGCCCCGAACCCGCACCGCAGCAACATGTTCTTGCAGGTCTTCGTCGAGCTCGAGAACGGCGACGTGCTCGACTTGAAGCACGACATGTACGGGCGCCGCGAATATCCGTACATGTTTTATGATCGCATGGGGAAGATCAACCGGCGCCTGATCGAGCAGGACCGGTATCAGCGGCACTACGCCGCGTGGGTGTGCCGCGAGTGGGCGCTGACCCACGACGGCAAGCCGCCGGTGCGGGTCCAGTTCGTCAAGATGTGGACCAAGGTCCCGCACCCCGCGCGGGTGATCCCCAACGGCGGCTTCGACCCGATGCAGCTCAAGCTCACCAAGGAGCAGATGCCCGGCGTCGAATGTGCCACCACCGTGCACGCCCAGATCCCCGACGATATTCGCGCCCGCCACGGCCTGCCTCCGCTCGAGCCCGGGGTGTTTCGCAATGTCATCATCCAGACCTGGTGGGACAAGGCCGAGGTCCGCGCAAAGACCATCGAGCGCCGCCGCGCGATCGCCACGCCCGTCGACGAATCAGCGGCCGTACCCGACAACCTGCCCGCACCCGTCGAAGCCGGCGGCGCCGAGGGAGGGGACTGATATGTCGATGTCCATTTCTTCGCTTTTAATAAAAGATGTCCTCGGGGACAGGTGTGCATCATGATCGGGACCCTCGGCATGCTCGCGATGTTCGCCGCCGACAAGCCGCCGCCGGTCGATGTCTCGGCGCA
>JALYPS010000158.1 GCA_030856285.1 Pseudomonadota bacterium | reverse complement strand
CCCTTGAGCGGTTGAGCGCACGCCTGCGCGCAACCGACACCGTTGATATAGGCGCTGTTTCCTCATGGGTCATGACCGAATGGGGGCGAGGCCGTCGAAATTCGCCCATTTCGGGTGAAATTCGCATCTCCCGTGCCCCACTACCGGGACATGGCTTTAGCCCTTCAGAACCTCGACCAGAGTCTTGCCCAGCCGCGCGGGCGAGGGCGAGACGGTGATGCCCGCCGCCTGCATGGCCGCGATCTTGGACTCGGCGTCGCCCTTGCCGCCCGAGACGACGGCACCGGCATGGCCCATCGTCCGGCCCTTGGGAGCGGTGCGGCCGGCGATGAAGCCGACCATCGGCTTGGAGCGGCCCTTCCTGGCCTCGTCGATAAGGAACTGGGCCGCGTCTTCCTCGGCCCCGCCGCCGATCTCGCCGATCATGACGATGGACTGAGTCTCGGGATCGGCCAGGAACATCTCCAGCACGTCGATGAATTCGGTGCCCTTGACCGGGTCGCCGCCGATGCCGACGGCCGTGGTCTGGCCGAGGCCTTCGTTGGTGGTCTGGAACACGGCCTCATAGGTCAGGGTGCCCGAGCGCGAGACGATGCCGACATTGCCCGTCTTGAAGATCGAGCCCGGCATGATGCCGATCTTGCATTCTTCCGGGGTCAGGATGCCGGGGCAGTTGGGGCCCAGCAGGCGCGAGCCCGACCGGTCCAGCCGCGCCTTGACCCGCACCATGTCCAGCACCGGAATGCCCTCGGTGATGCAGGTGATGAAGGGCACCTCGGCCTCGATGGCCTCGATGATGGCGTCCGCGGCGCCCGCCGGCGGGACGTAGATCACCGAGGCGGTCGCGCCGGTGGCCTCTTTCGCTTCGGCCACCGAGGCGAAGATCGGCAGGGTCTCGCCCTCGGAGCCGGTCCAGTTGGTCCCGCCCTTGGCCGGGTGCACGCCGCCGACCATCTTCGTCCCGTAGTAGCGGAGCGCCTGTTCGGTGTGGAAGGTGCCGGTCTTGCCGGTCAGGCCCTGGACGATGACCTTGGTGTTCTTGTCGACGAGGATGGACATGGGGCGCTTTCAGTGCGTCGGAGAAATCGTGGCGTCGGGATGTACGCTGAAATGGACGATCATCGGCGGGCCGGCGCCCTGCCTCACCTGGACGGCGTACAGCCTGCCGCGTGATCGGGCCGCGGCGATCAACTCGGCGCCGCTGACATCGACCAGGTCAAGGTGTGGCGCGAGCCCTTCGGCCCCTGCGGTATAGATCCAGGTCGGGTTGCCCCGGGCCGTCCGGCCGGGTTCGAAGCCGGTCCAGGCGCTCATCCTGTCCCGCAGGGCCTCCAGCGTGGCTCCGCCAGCGACCGTGCAAACCGGAGCCAGGAGGCCTTGCTCCGGAACGAAGCCGGTCAGCAAGCTTTCAACAGGCGGGGCTCCTGTCGCGGGATCGCCCAGCAGCCTCAAATCCATGTTCGTGGGGATAAGCGCGCCGGGGTACACGTCCCAGCCCACCGCCTCCGCGGCGGCAAGCACCTGCTCGGGCTCTCCGCCCGTTTCGAGGCAGAATCGCTTGAAGTTTTCAAATGTCTGGGCCGTCGCGGGTGCGGCGACCGAAGCCGCCACAAGCGCGAGCGCGAGGAGCAGGCCGACCCGCATCACCCGACCGCCGCGACGATCTTCTGGGCCGCGTCATCGAGGTCGTCGGCGGCCGTGATGGCCAGACCCGACTCATTGAGGATGCGCTTGCCCTCGACGACATTGGTGCCTTCCAGGCGGACGACCAGCGGCACCTTCAGGCCCACTTCCTTCACCGCCGCGACCACGCCCTCGGCGATGACGTCGCAGCGCATGATCCCGCCGAAGATGTTGACCAGAATGCCCTGGACGGCCGGGTCGGCGGTGATGATCTTGAACGCCGCCGCGACCTTTTCCTTGGAGGCGCCGCCGCCGACATCGCAGAAGTTGGCGGGCTCTTTCCCGTACAGCTTGATGATGTCCATCGTCGCCATGGCGAGGCCGGCGCCGTTGACCATACAGCCGATGTTGCCGTCCAGGGCGACATAGGCGAGGTCCCATTCCGACGCCTCGATCTCCTTGGCGTCTTCCTCGGTCTCGTCGCGCAGCGCCTTCATGTCCTCGTGGCGGAACAGGGCGTTGCCGTCGAAGCTGACCTTGGCGTCCAGCACCCGCAGATGGCCGTCCTTCATGACGATCAGCGGATTGACCTCGAGCATCGACATGTCGGTGTCGACGAAGGCCTTGTAGAGGATCGGGAACAGGCTCTCGCCGTCCTTGGCCGCCGCGCCGGTCAGGCCGTAGGCGCCATTGATCTCGGCGACATTGGCGGGGGTCACGCCGGCTTCCGGATCAATGTCGATGGTGAGGATTTTCTCGGGCGTGTCATGGGCGACCGCCTCGATGTCCATGCCGCCCTCGGTGGAGACCACGAAGGAGACGCGACCGGTCGAGCGGTCGACCAGCAGCGAACAATACAGTTCGCGGTCGATATCGGCGCCGTCCTCGATATAGAGGCGGTTGACCTGTTTCCCGGCCGGGCCGGTCTGGGCCGTGACGAGCGTATTGCCCAGCATCTCTTTCGAGTGCTTGACCACGTCCTCGATCGAGAAGGCCAGGCGGACGCCGCCCTTGGCGTCAGGGCCCAATTCCTTGAACTTCCCCTTGCCGCGGCCGCCGGCGTGGATCTGCGACTTCACAACATACAGAGGCCCGGGCAGCTGCCGCGCAGCCGCCTCGGCCTGATCGGCGCTCGTGATGGCGACGCCGTCGGCGACCGGTGCGCCAAAGCCCTTCAGGACCTGTTTGGCCTGGTATTCGTGGATGTTCATGGGGAGGCGCCGCCGGACTGCTGGGAGGAGTTGCGGCGCTTATAGGGGGTGCGCCTTCGCAGGCGCAACCGTCACCCCGCGATCAGTCCACCCAGTCCCGCTTCAGCGTCCTCGAAGCGCCGATCAGCAGGAAGGCCGCGAGCACATAGAAGCCCATGCCGGTGTAGATCGCCCAGCGCAGGCTCTCATCACCAAACCGGGGCGCCAACAGGTCGCTCATCCAGCCGAAGTAGAAGAAGCCGACGGCGATGCCGAGCAGGTTGTTGATCAGCAGGAACAGGGCGGAAGCTGTAGATCGCATCGGCGCGGGGACCAGATGCTGGATCGACGCTGTGATCGGCCCGAGCCAGGCGAGGTTCAGTCCGGTCGGGATGATGAAGATCACGAAGGCGAGAATCAGCTGTTGGGCGTTGGTGCCGCCGCCCGGAATGACCAGGCCGATCAGCCAGGGCGAGTTCATCGCCAGAATGAACATGGGCGCCGAGATGAGGAAGGCGATGGCGGGGGTCAGCGGATAGGCACCCTTGCCACGCTTCGACAGCTTGTCGGCGATGGCGCCGCCGGCCCAGATGCCCAGAACGCCGCCGATCAGGGCGATGCCCGCGTAGTACCAGCTGGTCTGCGTCAGGGTCAGGCCGAAGCTGCGCATGAAGAAAAGCGGCAGCCAGCCGGCGACGCCGTAGCCGCACACCGAGGACGAGGCTGCGCCCAGGGCCAGCAGCCAGAAGCTCGGCTTGGGAATGACCGCCGAGGCAGTGCGGCGCGCGATCGTCAGCGAAATGCCGATGACCATGGCCAGCAGGCCGCCGAAGGCGAACACCAGGGGATTGCCGAGCGCCAGACCGCCGAAATGGATCAGGGCCGCCAGGGCAA
>JALYPS010000151.1 GCA_030856285.1 Pseudomonadota bacterium | reverse complement strand
GCAGCGGCAGCGGCGTCAGCCGAAGCGTCTTCAGCCTTGTCGGCGGCGGGGGTGCAGGCGGCCAGGGCCAGAGCGGCGACCGAAGCGGCGACCAGAGCGGTGATGCGCATAATGTTTATTCCTTCAGAAGGGTCATACGAGGTCATGAACTCCTCGCCGTTCCGGGATAACGGGAACGTGAGCGAAAGCCAAGACAAATTCTCACGCGTTCGTGAACTGATGTGACCTTGGGGAAGGTTTTGGTCTCCGCCCGGCGGATTTCCCGGTGCCGAATCCCCGCTATTGCGGTGGAGGACTGGTCGCAGGCGAGGTCGTGGACGGTTCGGTCGGCAGGGTCGGCGGCGTTTCACCCGGGCCGACTGTTCCGCCCGAATTCGCCGGCGGAAGGGTCTCCGGCGGGTCCGCACGGGTCACTGACGGCTCTGTGGCCGCCGAATCAGTCGCGGCGTCCGTAGCGGGCGTGGCCGTGGCAGCCGCCTCCCGATCCGAACAGGCGGTCAGGGAGAGGGCTGCAAGCGCCGCGACGGTGACGATCCTGATGCTCATGGAATGGTCCTCCGGCCGATCGCCCCGGGGCGGACTCGCCCGCGCTCGCGATCGATCTCCTGCCTAACCGGCGAGGTCACGGGACGTTCCCGAACGCGTGTTCGCCGGTGATGACGGGTGAACGGCCCGTGAGATCAGGCCTCGGTCGGCGCGGCCGACAGCGATTCTTCCATCTCGAGGAAGGACGGCTGGGCCGAGGACGGGATGTCCCCGCGGCCGATCTCGACGGAGATCTGGGCGGCGTTGCCATGCAGGTGGGCGACCAGGACCGACTGGATAATCTTGTAGAAGGCGGCGTCACCGTCGACGATGTCCTTCAGCCGCACCGACAGCGGGCCGACGAGGCCGTATGCGAGGAAGACGCCGAGGAAGGTGCCGACAAGGGCGCCGCCGATCATTCCGCCCAGCACTTCCGGCGGCTCGGTGATCGAGCCCATGGTCTTGATCACACCCAGCACGGCCGCGACGATGCCCAGCGCCGGGAGAGCGTCCGCCATATTCTGAAGAGCGTGGGCCCCGGCCTGCGCCTCGTGGTGATGCTTCTCCAGCTGCTTCTCCATGGCGTCCTCGATCTGATGCGGATCCTCGAGGTTCATGGTCATCATCCGCAGGGTGTCGCAGATGAAATCCGTGGCGAAATGGTCCTTCAGGACCTTGGGGTATTTCTGGAAAATCGTGCTCTCGGCCGGTTTTTCGATGTGGCTTTCCAGGGCGATGACGCCCTTTGACTTCATCGTCTTGGTCAGCTGGAACAGCAGCGACAGCAGGTCCTTGTAGTCCTGCTTCTTCCACTTCGGCCCGGCGAAGGCCTTGCCGAGGCCGGCCAGGGTCGACTTGATGGTCGTGACGCTGTTGCCGATCAGGAAGGCCGCGACGGCCGCGCCGAGGATGGCCATCAGCTCATAGGGCAGGGAGTGGAGAATGACCTCCATCTTGCCCCCGGCCAGGATGTAGCTGCCGAACACCATGGCGAACAGCAGGACGATGCCGATAATCTGGAACATGGAAGGCGGGGAATCCTGCGCGCGAGATACGCGGACCTTCGCCGTTAATGATTAAGGGGCGGTTGCGAACCGTGGCCCTTCAAAGCCGGGCTTCGCCGCCCAGGATGGCCGCGCGGGCGGCCTCGCTCAGCCTGGCATAGCCGTTCTTGCCGCCCCGGACGTAGAGCGGGCCGTCCACCTTTTCCGGATCGAAGCCGTCGGCGACCAGATCGATCTTTTTGTATTTGAAGGTCCCGGTGGTGTCGGCTGACTTGATCAGGCGCACG
Source organism: Pseudomonadota bacterium (assembly GCA_030856285.1). Taxonomy (GTDB): domain Bacteria; phylum Pseudomonadota; class Alphaproteobacteria; order Caulobacterales; family Caulobacteraceae; genus Brevundimonas. The sequence goes on along the minus strand of JALYPS010000151.1, from coordinate 1,853 downwards.
AAGACCGGTCGGGCGTAGGCCGGCAGTTCCTGATCGACCCAGTCGGCGAAGGGTTTGGCGGCGAACCGGCCGTCGATCACCAGGGCGACCATGCCGGCCTTGCCGTCATGCGCCGGAACCGGCACGCCATAGGCGATGACTTCCTTGACGCCCGGCGCATCGGCCAGCCGCTGTTCAACCTCGGCGGTCGAGACGTTCTCGCCCTTCCAGCGATAGGTGTCGCCGATCCTGTCGATGAAATAGACATAGCCTTCGTTGTCCTGCTTCATCAGATCGCCGGTTCGGAACCAGCGGTCGCCGCGGACGAAGACATCGCGCAGGATCTTCTTCTCGGAGGAAGCCTTGTCGGCATAGCCCGAGAAGGCGTGGCGAATATCGTCGCCAATCATGCCCAGGGCCTCGCCGACCTCGCCAGCTTTCGCCAGCTGGCACAGGCCATCCGGTCCGCGAACCGGCTCCTCGGTGTCCATGTCGAACCGGACGAGCCGGAAATTGATCTGTTTTTTGAGGAAGCCCGGGACCCGGCCGATGGCGCCCGGCTTGCCGTCGAAATTGAACACCGAGACATTGCCCTCGGTCGAACCGTAGAATTCCAGGATGTCCGGCACGGCGAACCGCTTCTGGAAATCGGTCCAGACGTCGGGTCTCAGCCCGTTGCCGAAGGCGAGGCGCAGCTTGTGCGACCGCTCGTCGGGACTCTCGGGGCAGTTGACCAGATAGCGGCACAGCTCGCCGATATAGACGAACAGGGTCGCGCCCGAGGTCTTCACATCCGGCCAGAAATTCGTCGCCGAGAATCGCTTGCGGAGCACCAGCTGGCCGCCGTTCAGCAGGGCGGGTCCCACCCCGACCAGCCCGCCGGTCGAGTGATAGAGCGGCAGGACGTTGAAGGTGACGTCCTTTTCGGTCGCCGCGGTCGCCCCGGCGAAGGCGCGCATATAGGTGCGGGCCCGGGCGTGGGTGATCTTCGCCGCCTTGGGCAGGCCGGTCGTGCCCGAGGTGTAGATGTACAAGGCCGTATCGCGGTTGGTCAGGCCGGAGCGCGCCGACCGGGCGGGTCGCACGGACGAACCGCTGCGCACCGGCTTGTCCAATCCCCGCCGCTCGTCCGCCTCGTCGTCGTCGCGGAGCCCCAGCACCCAGAGCATCAGGTTGCGCCCGGACAGGGCCCGCGCATCCTCGACCCGTTTCCAGCAATCCTCGTCCGTCACCACCTGGGAGGCGTTGGAGATGGACAGGCAGTGGGCCAGGGCATGGCCGGTCAGGTTGGTGTTGATCAGGGCGGTGGCGACGCCGACCTTGGCGAAGCCCAGCCAGGCGGCGATGTATTCGGCCCGGTTCAGCATCACCAGGGCGACGGTGTCGCCGCGCTTGAGCCGGCGGCTCTGGGCCCAGTGGCCGAAGCGGTTGGCCATGGCGTCGAGCTCGCGGTAAGTCACCGTCCGTCGGTCATCGACGATAGCGACCCGATCGCCGAACTTGTCGACCGCCTCCTCCCAGTCATCGCAGACCAGATCGGCGCTATCCAGTTCGATCGGCTTGATGCGGTTGAGCAGACGGCGCAGCCCCTTGGCGAAACGCATGTTGCGCTTGATGTTCGCCACCAGACCCATTGTCGTCATCACTCCGCGGAAAGCCGCTCGTTTCTTGGTGATGAACAAGCCGCCCGTCGCGGTCAACCGGCAGGGGAATCACAGGGACGTTTCGGGGCAAATGAGCGCCGGTTTTGCGCGCGGGCGTGGCGCCGATGCGGCGGTGACGCGGGGGAACCTGCCGAAGTCTGACAGCCGCTTGTGGAACGCAGTACGGCAAGGCTTAATCGTCAAACGCGGATCGGCGGCGTGGGGCCGGAT
>JALYPS010000134.1 GCA_030856285.1 Pseudomonadota bacterium | reverse complement strand
TCGCCAGACAGGCGCGCCCGCCGCGCGGTCAGCCGCGCGTGCAGGGCCGCCGCGGCGGACCGCGTGGCCGGACGGTCCGCCGTCAGCGACTGAACGTCAGCCACGGCCGCCGTCAGTTTCTCGGGGCCACCGAACAGGTCGAAGCGCAAAAGGTGAATCTCGCCGGACTCGATCGCAGCCGCCGCGGTCTGATCCGGCGTGGACGTGTGCCGCGCCGCGTCGGAGGCCGCCGCCGCCGCCCGGTCCAGGCTGGTCCGGCGGCCGGTCCGGCGGGCGTGCTCGCGCCACAGGGCCGAGGCCCGCATCCAGGTGTCGAAGGGATGGGCGCAGGACACTCGCCCGGCCTCGGTGCAGAGGGACTGCGCCTCCGTCGCGACCAGATCGGCTCCGACCAGCTCCAGCCAGCCGAGGTCGTCGCTCTCGCGCGCCTTCTCAAACAGTTTCCTCAAATCCCGGCCGAATTCGAACATGGGGGCTGGCGCTCCGGTCGTCCCGCTTCGGGACCAATACGCGTCCCTTGGGCCATGACTAGCAAACGCGACGCCGCGCCGGAGGTTCGGGCGGATCGGTCCCGCTGGGTGCGACGGGTCTACAGCGCCCGGGTGATCCGGAATCCCACGTTGGGGTGGCGGCTCGTCTGGGGTGCGACGGCCCGCGAGGCGGAGCGAACGTCCTTGGGTTCCAGAGCGAAATTCCCACCGCGAACGAGGCGCTGCTGCGGGCAGTTGCCGCTGACCGCGGCCGCGCCGTTGTTGGGCACGCCGACATAGCCGGTATCGAGGCAGTCCAACACCCATTCCTGGGCGTTGCCATGGACGTCGTGAAGCCCAAAGGCGTTGGGCGGATAGGCCCCGACGGCGACGGTTTTGGCGAAGGCGTTCAGGATGTTGGCGTCGTCGGTCAGGATCGCCCGGCCGTTGTGCCACGGCGTGCTGGTCCCGGCCCGGGCGGCGTACTCCCATTCGGACTCGGATGGCAGCTGATAGCGTTGGCCGGTCCGGCCGCTCATCCAGGTGACATATTCCTGGGCGTCGTTCCAGCTGACGTCCACCACGGGACGTCGTCCCCGGCCCCAGCCCTGGTCGTTCGGTCGGTGGAAGCAGCCCCTGTCCTCGACGCATGCGTCGAACTCGGCGAAGGTCACCTCATGGCGACTGACGGCGAAGGGGCTCCCGAAGGCGACCGGGTGTCGGGGCCCCTCGGCGGCTGAACGGCCTGTTTCTTCGGCAGGCGAGCCCATGGTGAAGGAACCCGCCGCGACGACGACCAACTCGGGACAGACGTCCTCGCAGTCTTTGAAAACCGTACCGCGGCGCAGGCCCTCCCCGACGTTGGCCGGTTCGACCGATACGCTGGCCGGCGTCCAGTCAGGCTGCAACCAGGGGCCGGCCATACCGGCTGCAGGCAGTCGGCCGGTCGCCGCCACTCCCGGCCGGGACTCGACCGCCAAATTGTACGAACCGGCGGCGCCGCCGAGACCCTGCACCTTGATAATGTAGCCGCCTCCGCCGGCGGCGAAGTCGATACGGGAGTTGGTGTTGAGGAAGGGCACCATGTCGTCATGGGCGCGGTCGACCGTCAGCTGGCCGCACGTGCCGCGCCCGACCTCCAGATAGGTGTCCATCGTCCCGGTCAGGGTGACGCGCCACTGGCTTCCGGGCGTGGTGACCAGGATGTAGCAGGCGGCGCGGCCGTGGACGAGCGAGCCACTGACCGGCTGGCCGGCCCCCACCGTCTCCTGGGCGTGAACGGGTCCGGCGCTCGCGGTCAGCGCGACGGTCGCGGCCATCACCGCGACGAAGACGCGGGCTCGGGTGGGATATTCTCTCATGAGCGGGCTCATCGGGTGCGGCAGGCGCTGGTGGTGCTGATTGGACAGCGGAAAGTGATGCGGCCGTCCACGAAGACGCCCAGCATCTCGGGGACGTTGCGACTGGCGCCCGTGTTCGTCGGGTGGAGGCCGTAGCCGCAGCCGAAGGCGCGGTAGGCTCCGGATCTGGGCAGCTCGCGCGGGTTGCTGCAATCCATCAGTGCAAAGGCCGCCGTCCAGGTGGGCCGCTCGAAGTTCACATAGTTCTGCTGCAGCGGACCCTCGCAGTCCCAGTTGTTGAACTGGGCCTGGGGACCGCTGAGGATGCACAGCACGGTCGCCTCCTTGAAATCCACCATCCGGTTGCGCTCGGCCTCGCGCCGCTCCGCCTCCAGCCGGCGCTGCTCCTGTTCGCGGCGCTGGGCTTCCTCTCGCTGCTGGCGAGCCTGTTCTTCAGCCTGGCGGCGCGCCTCTTCCTGCTGACGGCGCTCTTCGGCTTCGCGTTCGCGTCGGCGCTGGTCCTCGGCCATGCGCCGCTCGTGCTCGCGACGGTCGTCGGCCGCCTGTCGCTCAGCGGCCTCGGCGCGCGCGTCCGCGACTTGCCGCTCCGATGTCCGCTGAAGCTCCAGCGCCTCGCGCTCCTCAGCCTCGCGCTCTTCCCGATGACGGCGTTCCATGTCGGCCCGCTCGGTTTCGGCCCGCTCCTGCCGCGTGGTCTCGGCCCGCCGCTGCTGTTGGGTCAGTGGATTGTTCGGGTCGTTCATAGCGGCGATCGTGCGTGCGTGCAGTTCGCGCTCCGCCGCCTGTTCGGCCTCGTAGCGAGCGCGCTCCGTCTCGAAATTCTGGTTGGCGGCAGCGGAAATCTCGGAGTTCGGGGCGACCATGGACGAGCCGGCGGCCATCCCGGCTGTGATTGCGGTCATGTCGCCGTTCGTGGAGGCGCCGGCCGCGACCCCTCCGACAATGGCCCCCAGCAGGCCGAAGGCCTCACCCCAGGCGGCTGAGTTGGCGGCCTCCTGGGCGCGCCGGGCCTCCTC
>JALYPS010000126.1 GCA_030856285.1 Pseudomonadota bacterium | reverse complement strand
GCTGACCCATCAGCGACGCCGGAGGAGGTCGCCGCCCGTCTCTCGAAGTCCCGAACGGCGAGCTCGATCGCGATCAGCCCGCGGAGGCCGGGTGCGCTCGCTTGTAGGCTGCCGGCGTGAGTTCGGCGGCGGACATGCGGTACTTGTGCTCGTGCGTTCCTCGCCGGATGAACACCCAGGTGAGGTACGCCTCGAAGTCGACGCCGAGCCGCGCGCAGGTGGCGGCGATGCCGAGCAGGACGGTGGCCCGATGCGCCCCTTCGGTACCGCCCGCGAACAGCGAGTTCAGGCGGACCTTGGCCACGACCTGGAAGAGTCGTTCGGACCCCGAGTTGTCCATGGCGATCTTCGGGTCGTCCAAGAACCGCATCAAGGGCGTCCAATGGTTCCGGTAATACTGGACGACCTTGGCGACGGGATCGCTGGGGATCAACGCGGGCTGCACCGCGTCCATCCAGGCGCGGAACGCGACGGTGAGCGGCTTGATGTGGGTCTGTCGCCACGCGAGCAGGTCATCGCCAGCGAGAGCACGGGCCTTGGCCTCAGCCTCGGCGTCGAACCAGGAGGTCAACCAGCGCCCGCCTTCGGCGGCGAGCACGGGCTGGACGGCCTCGGCGTCGCTGAGCTTGCGCCGCGGGTGCGCGTTGCAGTTCGCTTCGATGATCAGCAGGTTTCGGCGCGTCGTCTCGTTGTAGCGGCTCTCGCCGTCGACGAGCAGCGTCCCCGCGAACTTCGCGAGCTTGGCCGCCTGCGTCTCGCCTCCCTTCTCGGCCTCGTACTGGTACACGACGACGTCGTCCCGGTGATAGACCTCGATGAACCCGTGGTGCAGGCCGACGCCCTTGACCTGGACCTTCAAGCCGGTGCCGTCCGTGGCCATGTGGTCTCCGGCGAGGAGGTCCTTCCAGTGCTCGCCGTCGATGGCGTCGAGGAGGTCGGCGCCCCAGGCGACCTGCGTGACGAGGAAGGACTCGGAGAGCGGGATGCCCTGCGCTCGCAGGTAGCGACGGATTCGATCGAGGGTCGCCAGCATGTGGAACTTCTGGACGAGGAACCAGGCGAGCCAGTTGGGCGTGACCTTGGAGCGCGGGAACGGCGACGGCGGCGCCTCGGCGGTGGTCCGCTTGCCGCAATCCTTGCAGCGCCCGGTCTTCCGGACCGTGCGACGCTTGCGCTGGTGCGGCCGGACGTCGAGCTTCTCCTCGATCACCTCGTCGACCCATTCGAATCGACCACAGCCGCACGCGCAACGGTCCGGGTAGACCGTGGACTCGTCGGTCGGCAGGTGCGCGGGCAGCGGCTTTCGGCCGGTTGGCCGCTGCTTCGGCCGCGGGCGGTCGTGAAGCGCGCCGGGCGGCTCGGGCGGCTTCGGTCGATCGGCAAAGGCCTTCCGCACGTCCTCGCCGACGTCGGGTGGCGGCGCGGGCTCCTTCTTTTCGGAGGGCGGGGGCGCCTTCTTGTTCTTCCGCTGCGCGATGACCAGCAGCTCGCTGATCCGGTCGTTGCCCTTCGCTACCGCGTCGACGAGCTGCGCCACCTTCACGGTCAGCTCGGCGATCTGTCCGTTCGCCGTGTCGAGCTGCGCCAGAAGCTGCGCCAGCTCACCCCGAAGGTGCGCGAGATCGCGTCGAAGCCGAGCGTTCTCGGCTTCTTTCTCGGCGAGCAGGTTCTGGAGGTCGTTCGTCCGCACGAGGCGATCCGATCACGCCGCGACGTCTCCGTCGATCGGCCGCTGAGAAAGGATCGACCAACGTCAGCTCGGCGCGGGGCCCGCGCGCGCATACCAGCGACGGCGCGGCGCGCGCAGGTCGATACCGTCGAGGATCGAGGCGAGCACGCGGCCGTCGACGGCGACCCGGTCGACACCCTGCGGGACGGCGGGCAGCTCGAACGTCCCGACCTCGAGCCGCTTTCGGAACAGGCACCAGCCCGCGCCGTCGAAGTACAGAACCGCGGCGAGCGTGCGTCTCTTCGAGAAGAACACGTAGAGGTTGCCGTCCACGGGCTCCAGGCCGAGGCTCCGCACGCGGCCCGCCATCGCGTCGAACGAGCCGCGCATGTCGAACGGGCTCATGGCCACGAACACGCGCACGTTGCGGGGCACGCTCAGCAAGACGCGACCACGGCGAGCAGCCGCCGAAGCACCTCATCGTCGAACCGATCGTCCACCTCGACCGCCAGGGCGCCACACCGCACCACGTACGTCGAGGACCGCGGGGCCTCCGCCACCACCAGCTCGACGAGGCGCAGCGGGGCCGCCGGCGCCCTCCTGTTCGACCGGTCGAGCGTGATGCGCCAGGCCTGCAACGAGCGCGCGTCCACGCCGTTCGCGTGCGCCCATGCGGTGCGGGTCAGGCCGCTGACCCCCGCAGCGTCGAGGCAGGCCCGGGCGTCGGCGCGGTCGCGAATCTTCCGTCGGAGCATCGTCCACCTCCGACTACCAGATCACCCGGCGTCGGCAGCGGATCCTCAGGCCGTCGCTGATGGGTCAGGGAGCTCCGGATGACCGCCGACACGCTGACCTTCACCGACGATAACTTCGAACAGGAGGTCCTGCGGGCCGAAGGGCCCGTGCTCGTCGACTTCTGGGCGCCGTGGTGCGGCCCGTGCCGGGTGGTCGGCCCGAGGGTCGACGCGATCGCGACCGCGTGGAAGGGCCGCGCGCGCGTCGGAAAGCTGAACGTCGACCAGGCCTCCCGGGTCGCCAGCACAACGCTAGCGCGCCCGGCGGTGATAGTCGTCATGTCTCAGCTCAGCGATACTCTGGATTGGGGTGGTCGAACCGCTCCCCCCGGTCCCAGGCGCTCTTCTGGTTGCCGTGCGCGGGAATGCCGCCGGCGTCCTTCAGCATGCGGGCCAGATGCATCAGGTTCCAGGCCATGAAGGTGGTGTTGCGCTGGGTGAAGTCATTGTCCAGCCCGACCTTGCCGTCATCGCCATAGGACGGCCCCGGCCCCGCCTCGCCGATCCAGCCTGCATCGGCCTGGGGCGGAATGACATAGCCGAGGTGTTGCAGCGAATAGAGGATGTTCATGGCGCAATGTTTGACGCCATCCTCGTTGCCGGTGACGATACAGCCGCCGACCCGGCCATAGTAGGCCCACTGGCCCTTGTCGTTGAGCTCGCCGGAATAGCCGTACAGCCGCTCAATCACCCGGGTGCAGATCGACGACTTGTCGCCCAGCCAGATCGGCGTGCCGATGACCAGGATGTTGGCCGCCATCACCTGTTTCTGCACCGCCGGCCAGCCATCGCTGTCCCAGCCATGCTCGGTCATGTCGGGCTGGACCCCGGGCGGAATGTCCAGATCGGCCGCGCGCACGGTGGTGGTCTTCACCCCCTGGGCCTCCATGATGGCGATGGCCACATCCATCAGGGTCTGGGTGTGCGAGGTCTCGCTGGAGCGTTTCAGGCTGGTGTTGATGAACAGGGCTTTGAGGTCTGAATAGTCGCTCATCGTCGGATCTCCAGTCATTAGACGGGTGCGGCACGCATGCGCCGGATGAAGTGGAGATCGAGACGGGGCGCTGTCAGACCAAACTTCCGGAGCTCGATTTTAACGCATTTATCAGCTGCGTCGGACGAAATTGATGCGCTTCTTGGTCGCCGCGCGAACCGTGTTTCCTGCCAGAATGCGATGACGGCTGCCTCGATTGACAGAGGCACCGGCGGCGAAGCCAGCCCGGGGGTGTTGGGCTGACAAC
>JALYPS010000115.1 GCA_030856285.1 Pseudomonadota bacterium | reverse complement strand
GGCGTGCTGTCCGGCGGTCTGGTCACCACCCTGCTGGATCATGTCGGAGGGCTGGCGGTGTGGATCGCTCTCGGGCGGTTCGAATCGATCGCCACCCTGGATCTACGCGTGGACTATATGCGTGCGGCAGGGGCGCGGCGCGATCTGGTCGCGGAGGCGCGCTGCTACCATCTGACCCGGTCTGTCGCCTTCGTCAGGGCCTGGGCCTTCGAGGACGGTCCCGACGATCCGGTCGCGGCGGCCCAGAGCGCCTATATGCTGTCCTCGATGCGCAGCCGCGGCCTCGGCTCCAATCTCAAACGCGATCCGGTGGACGGCCAATGAGCGATCTGCTGAACCGCCTGCCCTACGCCCGGTTTCTCGGTCTGACGACCGCGAGGGAGGGGCAGACCCTGACCGTGACCATGCCGTTTGACCAGAAGCTGATCGGCAACCCCGTGCTGCCAGCCCTGCACGGAGGACCGACCGCCGCGTTGCTCGAGTTGACCGCCGTCGCCCAGGTCGCCGCGCTGTACCCGAGGTTGCAGCTGCCGAGGCCGATCAATGTCACGGTGGCCTATCTGCGCTCGGGCCGACCGGTCGATGTCCATGCCCGCGCCCGCATCAGTAAGGCCGGGCGGAGGGTCGCCCACGTTCTGGCCGAGGCCTGGCAGGACGACGAGGCCCAGCCCATCGCCGCCCTGACCGCCCAATTCTTGATGGCTGACGACGACTCCTAGTTGTATTTAATTGCCACTTATGCTGGTCTCTCCCTGTGACGCGAGGTCACGGGAGTTTCAAACATGACCAGACTGCCTGTCGGCGAGGCGCTCGCCACTCGCCTTTATGCAGCGGAATCAGCGATCGATCAGGCCCTGATCGAAACCGCGAACCTGGCGGCGGCGCTGCCCGCGGCCCGCGCCGATGCCTGGTTGTCCGCCGTGACGGGCCAACGAGCCTTCGCCGGGACCGCCGCCACTATCAGCGCCCTGTCCGATGCACGGGCCCATATTGTCCAGACCCACAACACCTTGACGGCCCTGGCCCGCAAACTGGGGCTGGATGCCTTGGCCGTCGGGCCCGTGGACAAGCCGGGCGACAGCCCTCCGATCGGTGGCGGCGGCGGAGACGGCCCCGGTGTCGAGCCGGACATGGTCAACAAATCCCTACCAAAGAGAACCATTGCGTGTTAACTCCACCTTTACCGTATTTTTAGTGGGAGGCTTCCATGAACAAGGCTGAAGTGATCGCCAGCGTCGCAGGCGACCTGAACTCGGCGGAACAATCGCTGGACACCGCCATCGCTCAGGCGACGACGCTGATCCAGTCGATGATCGGCGCCCGTACCGTGCTCAGCCTTTCGCCGATCTCCGGCGCCGGCTCGCAAGCCCGCGCCATGGAAGCCGTCGCCGCCCTCGCCACCGCTCGTGAGGCGCTCGTCGCCTGCCATGAAGAACTGGCCAAGGACCACCGTCGCCTCGGCTACGGCGTCTATGCGATCGGGACGCTCAACAAGCCCGAAGAAACCAAGCCGCCGACCACCGGCGAGATGGTCCGCCCCGGACGCCTCCGCGCGGTTTAATTCGCGGTAATGTCGGTAACCGGTCATTCCGGTTTGGACAGACTCGATGCAATATCGCCCTCATGCCATTTGGCATGGGGGCGGTTTCATGTTTGACACCCTGCCGGCCCAGATCGGAGCCGGTTTTACGGTGATCGTCGCGGCTTTCGCCTTCTTCAAGGGCGACGAGCCGGAGCGGGTCGCCGCCGCGGCCTATGTCCTCGGCTTTTTCGCATCACTGCTGATCCAGGGCGACGGCGCCCTTCAGGGAACCCAGTGGGGCCTGCTCGCAATCGACGCGGTCATGCTGGCGGTCTTCGCGGGCCTTTCCTGGAAGAGCTACCGGGCCTGGCCGGTCTGGGCGTCGGCGCTTCAGTCGCTGACCGTAATGAGCCATCTTCTGACCCTGGTCGATATCCGTCCGCCGGGTTCGGCCTTCATCACCGTGATCAATATGGCGAGCTACGGCATCCTCCTCACCATCGCCATCGGCACCTTCTGGGCGTGGCAGGAACGACGCGCAGCCGGGCTGGAATAGCCCCAACGTTGATCTGAACGGCTTTTATTCCTATACTGCGCCGTATCGGCCATTCCGGTCCTGGCGGTCCATATGCCTCTCTCCCACCTCCAGCTCTGGAAGGCGATCGACGGCATGGCCCGGCAGGAGGGGCTCAGCGTCTCGGCCCTGGCCAAACGGGCCGGGCTGGACGCCACCAGTTTCAACCCGTCCAAACGGTTCGGACCGGGCAAGCCGCCGCGGCCGCGCTGGCCCTCGACGGAAAGCCTGACGCGGATCCTGACGGCGACGGGCCTGTCGCTGGGCGAGTTCGCGGCCCTGGCCCGGGACGCGGCCGAACGGCCCTCGACCGTGCCCATGCTGGGCATGGCCCAGGCGGGCGAGGACGGCTTCTTCGATGATGCAGGCCTGCCGGTCGGCGACGGCTGGGAACAGACCGACCTGCCCCGCCCGAAGGACAGCCTGCTGAGCCTTCGCATCGTCGGGGACTCAATGGCGCCCCTGTATCGCGAGGGCGACCGGGTCATCGTCGATCGCGAGGCGGCGGATGTCCGCAAGGGCGACCGCGTCGTCGTGCGCACCACGGGCGGGGAAACCCTGGCCAAGGAGGTAGCGGCGCTGACCGCGAAGGTCGTGACGCTCGCTTCCGTCAATCCTGCCTATGAGCCGCGCACCCTGGGTCGCAAGGACATCGTGTGGATGGGCCGGATCCTCTGGGTGAGCCAGTGATTTGGGCCGCGGTCAAAAAGCTCTGCCTTTTCGACCCGGCGTGGCCGAGTGCTTCGCGCGGCGTCCAAAAAGGAAAAGACCGCCCCCTTTCGGAAGCGGCCTCTTCATTGAGCGGCTGGACGCGCCTTAGTTGGTTGTCACGTAGCGGGCGTTGACCCAACCGCCACCGGCGATCTGAACCCATTCACCCTGCGAACCAACGGCGCTGAACGACTGGCCGGCGCGCAGGGTGCCGGCTTGGCGATAGTTGGTGCCGGGGCCCGAGCGGATGCGCAGGTTCGACGTGGCGCGATAGGCCCCGCCCGACGTGGCGCTGGTCGCGCGGGCCCGCCGCTGGTTGCAGCCGATGTAAGAACCGGCGGCGGCGCC
>JALYPS010000097.1 GCA_030856285.1 Pseudomonadota bacterium | reverse complement strand
GTCGATCACCGCCGCGCCCTCGGCCTCGGCGAAGTCCCGCACCCGCCGCAACAGCCGCCCGGCCACGCGGGGCGTACCGCGCGAGCGGCTGGCGATCTCACGCGCGCCCTCGTCGTCGATGGCCACGCCCATCTTGCGCGCCGCCCCGGTGATGACCCGCACCAGCTCCTCGGGCGTGTAGAATTCCAGCCGCAACGGAATGCCGAACCGGTCGCGCAGCGGCGTGGCCAGCAGCCCCGCCCGCGTCGTCGCCCCGACCAGGGTGAAGGGCGCGAGATCGATCCGCACCGACCGCGCCGACGGCCCCTCGCCGATGATCAGGTCCAGCACATGGTCCTCCATGGCCGGATAGAGGATCTCCTCGACCGTCGGGGCCAACCGGTGGATCTCGTCGATGAACAGCACGTCGCGCGGTTCGAGATTGGTCAGGATCGCCGCCAGATCGCCGGCCTTGGCGAGGATCGGGCCGGACGTGGCGCGGAAGCCGACGCCCAGCTCGCGCGCCACGATCTGCGCCAGGGTCGTCTTGCCCAGCCCCGGCGGACCGAACAGCAGGACGTGGTCCAGCGACTCTCCCCGGCCGCGCGCGGCGTCGATGAAGACCTTGAGATTGCCCTTGGCCTGCTCCTGACCGACGAATTCCGACAGGGTCTGGGGCCGCAGGGCTCGGTCGTGACCCTCGCCGGGGGCGGGATCGCCCGAGATGATCCGGTCCTCGCTCACCGTCCCAGCTCCTGCAGGGCCGCGCGGATCACCGCCGACAGATCTGCCTCATCGCCCAGCCGGATCAGGGCCTGATCGACCGCGCGGCGGGCGTTGACCTCAGCCACGCCCAGACCCAGCAGGGCCGAAACGGCCTCCCCTGTGACGCTGGGCGCCGCCGGCGCGATCTCCGAATGGACGCCAGGGGCCGAGGGCGTGAACGACGCATCCCCCAGCGGCTTGCCCTTCAGCTCGGTGACGATGCGCAACGCCAGTTTCGGTCCGACGCCGTTGGCGCGCGCCACCGCGGCCTTGTCCTCGCGCGCCACCGCCGCCGCCAGCTCGCCCGGCGGCAGGACGTCCAGCACCGACAGCGCCGCCTTGGGTCCCACGCCCTGGATGGCGGTCAGGGTGGTGAAGGCCCGGCGCTCGTCGCGGGTCAGGAAGCCATACAGGCGCGGCCCGCTCTCGGCGTTCCAGTTCGATTCGATATGCAGGGTCGCCTCGTCGCCGGGCGCGGGCAGCCGGCCCAGGGTCCGGGCGCCGCACGCGACGACATAGCCCACGCCGGCGCAGTCGATCAGACAGTGGTCCGCCTCGACCTCGGCCAGAACGCCCCTCAGACGACCGATCATGCCGCCCCCCTGAGGACGGTCAGCAGCGCCCGTTTGCGCATCTGCGCATGGGTGATCGCCACAGCGAGGGCGTCGGCGGCGTCCGCCTTCACGTCCCCGGCGGCGGGCAGCAGCCGCTTCACCATGAAGGCGATCTGGGTCTTGTCGGCGTGGCCGGCGCCGACCACCGCCTTCTTGATCAGGTTCGGCGAATATTCGGCGACCGACAGCCCATGCCGCGCCGGGGCCAGCATCACCGCGGCCCGGGCATGGCCCAGCTTCAGGGTCGAGACCGGGTTCATATTGACGAACACCTCCTCGATGGCCGCCTCGTCGCAGTCATGATCGGCGCAGACCTGACCCACGGCCTCGAGCAGGAACAGCAGCCGCTCGCTGAACGGCGCAGTCTCGGGCGGGGCGATGACGCCGTGGGCGATCCAGCGCAGGCGCGACCCTTCCGCCGCCACAACGCCCCAGCCGGTGCGGCGCAGGCCGGGGTCCAGTCCCAGGATTCGAGTCGTTTCGTTCGTCATTCGTTCCATTCATGCCTCAAACGAGGTTGACGAACAATGACCCGGATTCCGGACGCCCTCAGTTGTCGCGCGGCAGGACCGAGAACCCCGCCAGACCGGGGCGGGCTGAAAGCCGCCGGACGACCGAATCGATGTCGAGCGGCATCTGGCCCCGGGCCTTGATGTGATGCTCATGCATCTGGCCGTCGGAACTGATGACATGGCCGATCTGGACGCATTTGAGGGCGCTTTCGGTCAGCAGGGCGCGCACCTCGGCCTCATCCGGAGCGGCGGCCCGCGTCCAGCGCAGGTGCAGGTCCATGACCCCGATCTGGGGCAACTTGGCGTCCAGCAACCGCAGGACGGCCAGCACGGCGAGCGTCGCCACCGATCCGATCAGCGCCAGGTCCCACATCCCCACGCCGAACAGCACGCCGACGGCCGAGGTCACCCACAGCGAGGCCGCCGTGGTCAGGCCCTTCACCGAAAACCCTTCGCGGAAGATCACCCCCGCGCAGAGGAAGCCGATGCCGGTCAGCAGGCCGTGCGACATCCGCGTCGGGTCGATCACCACCGTCTGTCCGGGCAGGGAGCTGAAGGCCCAGGTCGACTGGTGCATGGCCGCCAGCATCAGCAGGCAGGACGTCAGACAGACCAGGATATGTGTGCGGAACCCGGCCGGATGCCCGTTATAGGTCCGCTCGGCCCCGATCAGTCCGCCGGCCGTCATGGCCGCCAGAACCGGCCACACCAGTTCCCAGTCAAAACTCATAATCGCTCCGCAGACTGACGAATCTTCAGCCTAGTCCCGGCAGAGCTTGTCGATCAAGGCCAGAGCGAAATCGGCCCGGGTGGACGCAGTCCGCCAAGGCTCAGATTTCGCTCCAGCATAGTCCGGACCATTTTTTGGATTCAGGTCGAATCGACCTGAATCCAAAATGGTCTGGCGATTTATTCCGTGGTCTGGCCGTCGAAATGTTCCTCTTTCGCCTCGGCCTCCGCCTTGGTCGCGCGGACCACGCCGTCGTGGTGCTCGGGCGGGCCGTAGAGGGTGTAGAGGGTCAGGGG
>JALYPS010000093.1 GCA_030856285.1 Pseudomonadota bacterium | reverse complement strand
CACCTTCACCTTCCCGCTGGCGACCGTGGCGCCGGTGCTCGCGGCGGACGGGTCGGCGGCGGGGGTCGCGGCGCTGAAGGCGGGGATCGGCTCGGGACCGGGAATGAAGGGGATCACGGCGGAGGCGCGCGACCTGTTCCGGCGGCCGCTGGCCCCCTATGACTTGCGCGGCTGCGACGCCGTGGTGCTGGACCCGCCACGTGCGGGGGCGCTGGAGCAGACGCGGCAGTTGCCGGGGACAAAGGCGTCGGTCGTGGTGGGGGTATCCTGCAATCCCGTGACCTTCGCCCGCGACGCGCGCATTCTAATCGACGCCGGCTTCTGGCTGGAACGGGTCACCCCGGTGGACCAGTTCCTGTGGTCGGCCCATGTTGAGCTGGTGGGGGTGTTCCGGCGATGACCATGAACGACAACCTGCCCGACGAGGACGGCGGGGGTTTCGACGCCGAGGACTGGACCCGGCTGACGCCCTTCGTCGGCGCGGTGGCGACGCTGGATGACGTGCAGGCCCGCCGGGCGGTCTTCGCCCTGGGCGACACTGACGACCCGCGCCCTATCGCGATGGACCTGCCGCAGCCGGTGATCTGGTGGGACGAAGACGGCGAACAGGCGGCGGTGGCGGTGCAGGCCGAGACCCACCTCGGGCCCGACGGCGAGGAGATGGAGGTCCTGGGCCTGATCCTGCCCGACGGCGGCGGGGCAGTAGCCTTGATGGAGGACGTCGATCTGGTCGATGCGACCGATCCGACCTGGCGGGAACTGGTCACGAACGCGATTGATCCGTCGGCGGCGGACGGAGACTAGGGGAATAGTCGTTGCGATCGCTCAAACTCTGATCCTTCTGCCGAAATGGGGGAAGGAAGATCGAAGAGATCACCCTGCTTCTTCATGTCCGCCGGAACCCGGAACTGCGTTTCGTCCAGCGGCACCCGGGGCCCATCGAGGCCGTAGCGTTTGAGCGCCGCCTTGAAGCGGGCGGCGATCAGCTCTGCGACCGGTCCGGTTCCCTTCATCCGCTGGGACCAGTCGGGGTCGTAGTCGCGGCCGCCGCGGGTCTGGCGGATCAGGGACATGACGCGGGCGGCGCGGTCTGGGCGGGCGTCGGCCAGCCATTCACCGAACAGGTCCTTGATCTCGAGCGGCAGGCGCAGGGTGACGTACATGGCCGAGGTCGCGCCGGCCTTCGACGCCGCCTCAAGCACCGATTCCAGTTCGTGGTCGTTGAGGCCGGGAATGACGGGGGCGAAGCCGACGGTGACCGGGCAACCGGCGTCGGCGAGCCGGGAAATCGCTTCGAGCCGTTTCGCCGGCGTCGAGGCGCGCGGCTCCATGGCCCGCGCCAGACCGCGGTCGAGAGTGGTGATGGAGACGCAGGCCGAGGCGAGGCCGGCGCGGCCCATGGGACCCAGAATGTCGGCGTCGCGCGCGATCAGAACCGACTTGGTGATGATGCTGAACGGGTGATGGAAGCGCTGCATGACCTCCAGGATCGAGCGGGTCGAGTTGAGCTCGCGCTCGACCGGCTGATAGGGGTCGGTGTTGCCGCCTATGTGGATGCGCTTGCAGATGTAGCGGGGTTTTGAGAGCTCCTGCTCCAGCAGACGCGCGGCCTCGGGCTTGAAGAAGAGGCGGCTCTCGAAATCCAGGCCCGGGGATAGGCCCATGAAGGCATGGGACGGACGGGCGTAACAGTAGATGCAGCCATGTTCGCAGCCCTTGTAGGGGTTGATGGAACGGTCGAAACCGATGTCCGGACTGGTGTTCTTCGCGATGATGGTCCGGGCGTGCTCGGGTGTCAGGGTCGTGCGCAGGGGCGCGGCCTCGACATCGTCACCGGTCCAGCCGTCATCGAAAGCCTCAACGGTTTCCGGTTCGAACCGCCCGCCCGCATTCGACCGCGCGCCCCGTCCCTTCGCCGCTTCCGCCATTCAGCGACCCTAGCGGGAAAAGAGAACAAAGCAAGAACTGTTTGCACAAATCCAGACGGCTGTGACGATCGACGGTGCTGACCGGGCAGCCCTGCTACGCCAAGGCTTCGCAGGGCATCCTGCTTCGCCGTTTGTCTGAGAGGGACGTGGCCTGCGAAGCCCGTCAGGGCGAAGCAGGATGGTGCGGATGAGAGGACTCGAACCTCCACGCCTCACGGCGCCAGAACCTAAATCTGGTGCGTCTACCAGTTCCGCCACATCCGCCAGGTCCGCTGCAGCGTCTAGGCGAGCCCGAACCGGGCGGCAACGAAAAAGGCCCGGGATCGCTCCCGGGCCTTCGTCTTGCGAAATCTGACCCGGAGATCAGTCCTTCTGATTGTCCACGCCGGAACCCATGGCCTCGGCCGGGGACGACATCGTGGTTTCTTCGGTGATGTCGATGCCCTTGGCGAGCTTGGAGTTCCAGAAGCCGTAGATGATGTAGATCACAGCCCCGACCGCGGCATAGACGCCGAGGATGGTGAGCGGCAGCGGGTTGCCGTCCATGGCGTGCTGGATCATCGGCCAGAAGTTGAAGCTCGCCAGGGCGAGACAGGCGATGATGCCCGCAACGGCCGTGGCGATGCCGCCGGGAACCCGGAACGGACGCTCCATCTCGGGATGCTTGATGCGCAGGAAGATCACGCTCAGGCATACGATCGAGAAGGCGACGGCCGTGCCCAGGGACACCAGATCTCCAAGCATCGAGATGGGCAGGAAGGACGCCGCGATGGCGATCAGGATGCCCAGCAGGATGGTGCCGATCCAGGGTGTGCGGAACTTCGGATGGATGACCGCAAAGACCCGCGGCAGCAGGCCGTCACGCGCCATGGTGTAGAAGATGCGCGTCTGGCCGTAGCACAGGACCAGCATGACCGAGGTCAGGCCGGTGATGGCGCCGATCTTGATCAGGAAGCTGATCAGGTTCAGCGGGCTGCCGTCCGGCGTAATGAACCCCGTGTCGGCCCATTCCAGACCCATGCGGTCGATGGCGACGGCCACCGGCGCCGGGCTGGCGAGTTCGAGATAGGGGACCACGCCGGTCATGACGGCGGCGACGGCCATATAGATGAGCGTGCAGATGATCAGGGCGCCGAGGATGCCCACGGGCACGTCCTTGGACGGGTTCTTGGCCTCGGCCGCCGCGGTCGAGACCGCTTCGAATCCGACGTAGGCGAAGAAGATGATCGAGGCCCCGCGCAGGATGCCGGAAGCGCCGTACTCACCGAACCGTCCGGTCGTGTTTTCCGGGATGAAAGGCACCCAGTTGTCCGGGTTGATGTACTGCACCCCCACCGCGATGAAGGTCAGCAGCACCACGATCTTGATCATGACGATGACGTTGTTGATCGAGGCCGACTCGCTGACGCCCAGAACAAGCAGGCTGCAGACCGCGGCGATGCCGATGGCGGCGACGAGGTTGAACGTGCCGGTGAGCGGGAAGCTGGCGGCGCCGGATTCGGAGGTCACAGACTGGATCAGCGGCGTGGCCCACGAAGGCCCTTCTCCGCCGGCGTACTGGATCATCGGGAACAGACTGTCCGCCATGCCGAAGTCACGCAGGATCGAGACGACATAGCCGGACCAGCCGACGGCGACGGTCGAGGCGGCGACGCCGTATTCGAGCACCAGCAGCCAGCCCATGATCCAGGCGAAGACTTCGCCCAGGGTGCCATAGGCATAGGTGTAGGCCGAGCCCGAGACCGGCATGGTCGAGGCCAGTTCGGCGTAGCAAAGGCCGGCGAGACCGCAGGCGATGCCCGCGACCACGAACGACAGCATGATCGCCGGGCCCGCGTTGGCGGCGGCGACCTGGCCGGTCAGAACAAAGATGCCGGCGCCGATGATGGCGCCGATGCCGAGGCTCATCAGATTGATGGGTCCCAGAGACCGCTTCAGCTCGCTCCTGGCGGCTTCTTTCTGGATCTGGGCTACGGATTTCTTGAGGAACAGGCGGTTCCCCTTGGGCCTAAGGCCTTCTGCGGACATCGAGTCTCGCCCCTAAAAATGCGGCAAGTCCTCCCCGGACCGCCTTCAATGGCGCGGACGCTAGCGGCGCATCGGCCCGCTGGCAACGCGGTTTCCGAATGGTGAAGGGCGGACGACGCTTTCGTGACGGGGCGCGTAGCGTCTAGAGCCTTGGACGATGTTGCCGATCCACGCCGTTCTTGAGCCGCTGAAGGCCGCCCTCGTGGCGGGCAATGCCGCTGTGCTGGCCGCGCCGCCGGGGGCGGGTAAGACGACCGTGGTCCCGCTGGCGCTCTTGGACCAGGCCTGGCTGGGCGGCGGCAAAATCCTTGTGCTGGAGCCGCGCAGGCTGGCGGCGCGGGCGGCGGCGGAGCGGATGGCGGCGACGCGGGGCGAGGCCACGGGCGAGACCGTCGGCTATCGCACGCGCCTGCAGAGCCGGATCGGGCCGAAAACCCGGATCGAGGTGATCACGGAGGGTGTGTTCACACGCATGGTTCTGGACGACCCCGGGCTGGAAGGCGTCGGGGCCGTGCTGTTCGACGAATTCCACGAACGGTCGTTGGACGCCGACCTCGGTCTGGCCCTGGCGCGGGAGACGCAGGGGCTGTTGCGCGAGGACCTGCGGCTGCTGGTGATGTCGGCGACGCTGGATATCGGCGGCGTGGCGCGATTGCTGGATGGCGCACCGGTGATCGAGGCCGAGGGCCGGATGTTCCCGGTCGAGTTCCGCTATCTCGGGCGCAATCCCGTCGAGCGGATCGAGGACGCGGTGGCGCGGGCGGTCATGCAGGCGCTGGGCGAGGAGGGCGGGTCGGTGCTGGTCTTCCTGCCGGGGCAGGGCGAGATCCACCGCACGGCGCAGCGGCTGGCCGATCGTCTGCGCGATCCCACGGTGGATGTGGTTCCCCTGTACGGCGCGCTGGACCGGGAGACGCAGGACCGGGCCATCCAGCCGGCGGCGGCGGGTCGTCGCAAGGTGGTGTTGGCGACCTCTGTGGCCGAGACCAGTCTGACGATCGAAGGGGTCCGGGTCGTCATCGACGGCGGCCTGTCGCGGGTGCCGCGATTCGAGCCGTCCAGCGGGCTGACCCGGTTGGCGACGGTGAAGGTCAGCCGGTCGTCTGCGGAACAGAGGCTCGGCCGGGCGGGCCGGGTCGAGCCGGGGGTCTGCTATCGACTGTGGGATGAGGCGGAGACGCGCGGGCTGGTCCCGCACCAGCGGCCGGAGATTCTGGAAGCCGACCTGACCGGCTTCGCGCTCGATCTGGCCAGATGGGGAGCCCGGTCGACGGAGACTCTGGCCCTGCTGGACCAGCCGCCGGCCGGCGCTTTCGCCGAGGCGCGCAAGGTGCTGACACGGCTGGGGGCGTTGGACGAGGCAGGGGCGCTGACGCCTCATGGACGGCGGATGACGCGGATTCCGCTGCCGCCCCGGCTGGCGCATATGGTCGCCGCCGCCAGCGACGCCGGCGACGCGGCGCTGGGCGCGCGGATCGCCGCGGTGTTGAGCGAGCCGGGACTGGGCGGCAACGACGTCGACCTGAGAGACCGGCTGCGCGGGCTGGACCGCGACCGGTCGCCCCGGGCCCGGGACGCCATCAAGCTGGCGGATCGATGGGCGCGGGCGGCGGGAGGAGGGCAGGGGTCGGAAGCCGATGTCGGCGCCATTCTGGCCGAGGCCTTTCCCGAGCGGGTGGCGAAGGCGCGAGGCAAGGCGGGCGAGGTGCTGCTGGCGTCGGGGCGCGGCGCCTTCCTCGATCCGACCGACGCGTTGGCGCGCGAGCCCTGGCTGGCGGTCGCGGAGCTGGGCGGCGGGGATGCGCGGGACCGCATCCGGCTGGCGGTCCCGGTCGATCCGGCGGTGCTGGCGGGTCGCCTCGAGGTCGAGGACCGGCTGGCGCGTGAGCCGTCCGGACGGATGACGCTTCGCCGCATACGCCACATCGGGGCGATCGTGGTGGATGAGAAGATCGTCGGCGCGCCGGACCGGGCTGCGATCACGGCGGCGCTGCGGGCCGAGATCGAGCGGGACGGGCTTGGGGGACTGCGCTGGGGCGAGCGGGCTTCGGGACTGCGGGCGCGACTGGCGTTTGTCGCTGGGCTGGAAGACGGCTGGCCGGACGTGTCGGACGCGGGGCTGACGAAGGCGCGGGAGACCTGGCTGTGGCCGTTGCTGGAGACGGTGCAAGGGCTGGAGAAGATCGAGGACGCGGCGCTGGAGGCGGGGCTACGGACGCTCGTGCCCTGGGACCGGCAGCGGGCGGTGGAGGAACTCGCCCCGGCGCGGCTGGCGACGCCGCTGGGGTCGGTGGCGATTGACTATGCGGCCGAGGGCGGACCGCGGGTGGATATCCGGGTGCAGGAACTGTTCGGAACGACGATGCATCCGACCGTCGGCGGCGGCCGGGTTCCCCTGACCCTGGCCCTGCTCTCGCCCGCACGGCGGCCAGTGCAGGTGACGAAGGACCTGCCCGGCTTCTGGGCCGGCAGCTGGGCCGCCGTGCGCAGCGAGATGCGCGGCCGCTATCCCCGGCATCCGTGGCCAGAAGACCCGACGAAGGCGGAGGCGACCAGTCGGGCGAAACCGCGCGGCGCGTAATGGGACGATTTGTCCCGCGGAACACTCTTTCCGGGCCTCTTCATCGGACCTAGCGTGGCTGGATCGATACGGAGGGCGCCCATGGCTGATCCTGACAGACGGGCCGCGGCCCTGGGCATGGCCCTGTTCGGCGGCGCTCTGGCGATGGGGGCCTGCGGCAACCGATCCGCGCCGGGACAGGCCGTCCAGGGCGGTCGGGTTCGGGCCGACCTCTATAACTGCGAAGGTTGCGAGGCCTCGGAAGAGCGGGCCGCTGGCGGACTGCCTTCCCGACTGGCCATCGCGGGCCCCGCCGAACCCGGAGAACGGATGGTGTTGTCGGGCCGGGTTCTTGCAGCCGAGGACGCAACGGCCGTCGAGGGGGTGGTGATCTATGCTCACCAGACCAATGCGGAGGGCCTGTATGCGGATGGCGGCCCGGAGACGCTCTGGAGCCGGCGCCATGGACGCCTTCGGGGTTGGGTGCGTTCAGACGCGGAGGGCCGCTACGCCTTCGACACGATCAAGCCCGCCCCCTATCCCGACATGACCCTGCCGGCGCACATCCATCTCTATATCAAGGAGCCCGGACGGCGGCCCTACTACATCGACGACGTCGTGTTCGAGGGCGAGTTCGGGGTCACGGCCGCCTACCGGGCGCGGAGTGAGTTGAGGGGCGGCGACGGCGTCGTGCGGCTCGGCCGGACGGCGCAGGGCGTCTGGATCGCTGACCGGGATATCCGGCTGGAACGGCACCCGGTTGAGCCGTAAGGGCGCGGCCACCGGCGCCTTGATCTCGAAATGGACGTGGATGGTGGTGGCGAGCGGGTTCGTCCGACGGCGCTTGCCTTTTGCGTCCATCCCGCCTAGAAGCCCGCCCACTTCACACGCAGGCGTGGCGCTGACGGGGAGAAATCCCGTCCGCTCCGTTCCGAGGGCCCAAGTCTCCCAGGAGATGGCGGCCTTTACCCGTCTGCGGCGGATCAATCGGATAAAGGACTAACCTCATGGCTCTGCCAGAATTCTCCATGCGTTCGCTGCTCGAAGCCGGCGCGCACTTCGGCCACCAGACGCACCGGTGGAACCCGAAGATGGAGCGCTACATCTTCGGATCGCGCTCGAACATCCACATCATCGACCTGTCGCAGTCGATCCCGCTGCTGCACCAGGCGCTGGTCGCCGTGCGCGACGTCGCCGCCAAGGGCGGTCGCGTCCTGTTCGTCGGCACCAAGCGTCAGGCCTCGGACCCGGTGGCTGAAGCCGCCAAGCGCTGCGCCCAATACTATATGAACAACCGCTGGCTCGGCGGCACCCTGACCAACTGGCGCACCGTGTCGGGCTCGATCGCCCGCCTGCGCGAGCTGGAAGGTCTGCTGGAGTCGGGCGGCGACGGCCGGGTCAAGAAGGAGCTGCTGAACCTGCAGCGCGAGAAGGACAAGCTCGAGCTGTCGCTGGGCGGCATCAAGGACATGGGTTCGATCCCGGACATCATCTTCGTGATCGACACCAACAAGGAAGCGATCGCGATCCTCGAGGCCCGCAAGCTGAACATCCCGATCATCGCCATCCTCGACACCAACTCGGATCCGGACGGCATCACCTATCCGATCCCGGGCAATGACGACGCGGCCCGCGCCATCCAGACCTATTGCGACCTGATCGCCGACGCCGTCCTCGACGGTCTGGCCGCCGGCCAGGCCTCCGCCGGCATCGACCTGGGCGCCGCGGTGAACCCGGACGAGCCGATGCTGCGCGAAGCCAAGGCTCCCAAGGCGGCCAAGGTTGAAGCCGAAGTCGCCCCGGCCGAGGCTGAAGCCGTCGCCGAGGAAATGATCGCCGCCGCCGAACCGGCTGCTGAGGAAGCCCCGGCCGAACCGGCCGTGGCCGACGAAGCCGCCCAGGCCGCGACCTCGGAAGCCAACGACGCCGTCGAAACCGAGAAGGCCGCGGTCTAACAACCCGCCTTCCACCGACGGTGAACCAGAAATGCGGCCGGACCTGAAAACGGGTCCGGCCGTTCCCGCATACGCATACCAAGGAGATACCCATGGCCGAGATCACAGCCGCCCTCGTGATGGAACTGCGCGCCAAATCCGGCGTCGGCATGATGGACTGCAAGAAGGCGCTTCAGGAAACCGACGGCGACATCAGCGCCGCGATCGACTGGCTGCGCGCCAAGGGCCTGTCCAAGGCCGCCAAGAAGGCCGACCGCGTCGCCGCCGAAGGTCTGGTCGCCGTGGCCTCGAAGGAAGTCGGAGCCGGTGAAGTCGGCGCCGCCATCGAGTTCAACGCAGAAACCGACTTCGTCGCCCGCAACGACCTGTTCCAGAACGCCGCCAAATCGTTCGCCCAGCTGGGCCTCGAGCACGCCACGCTCGAAGGTCTGCACGGCGCTGAGCTGGAAGCCGGCAAGACGGTCCAGGACGAAGTGACCCAGCTGATAGCCACCGTCGGCGAGAACATGCAGCTGCGCCGCGCCGCCCGCCTGTCGGTCGATGAAGGCGTCGTCGCCTCCTACGTCCACAACGCGGTCTCGCCGGGCCTCGGCCGTATCGGCGTGCTGGTCGCCCTGCACGGCGGCGGCGACAAGACGGCCCTGCGCGAACTGGGCCGCAAGATCGCCATGCACGTGGCCGCGACCGCTCCGCTGTCGCTGAACACGGACGATCTGGACCCGGCCGCGATCGAGAAGGAACGTCAGGTCCTGACCGACAAGGCCAAGGAAGAAGGCAAGCCGGAAGCCATGATCGCCAAGATCGTGGAAGGCCAGATCAACAAGTTCCAGAAGGACGTGGTGCTGATCAAACAGCCCTTCGTCATGAACCCGGACGTGACCATCGAACAGCTGGTCGCCGAAGCGGGCAAGGAACTGGGCGCGCCCGGCCTGCACCTGGCCGGCTTCGTCCGCCTCGCCCTCGGCGAAGGCGTCGAGAAGGTCGAAGGCCCGGACTTCGCGACCGAAGTCGCCCAGATGAGCGGCGCTCAGTAAGCGCCGGCTCCACCAACGATACGAAGGGGCCGGCGAGCAATCGCCGGCCCCTTTTTCGTTTCGGGCGTTTGCGCACACGGGCGTCCCGGGTCAAATGCAGGGCAAATGATTCAAGGGGTCTGTTCATGAAGCGCCTGCTCGTCGCGGTTTCCGCCATCGCCATCCTCGCCTCTGTCCCGGTCGCCGCCCAGGAGGTGGACCGCGTCGCCATCAATGGCATCATCGACCAGGGGCTGAACCACAGCGAGGTCATGCAGACCGCGGCGTATCTGACCGACCGGATCGGCGGCCGGATGACCAACTCTCCCCAGATGCGTCAGGCCGAGACCTGGACCGCCCAGCGGTTCCGCGACTGGGGCCTGGCCAATGTCCGCGCCGATCCGTTCGACTTCGGCCGCGGATGGTCGGTCGTCCGCTCCAGCGCCCGCATGACGGCTCCGCGCCCGCTCGACCTGCGCGCCATCCCGATCGCCTGGACGCCGTCCACCCCCGGCGTCATCAGCGGCGAGGTCGTCGTGGCTCCGATGGCGACCGCCGGCGACTTCGCGAAATGGCGCGGCAAGCTGGCGGGCAAGATCGTCCTGGTCTCACGCCCCAACGCGGGGTCGGAGCCGACCGAAGCGCCTTTCCGACGTCTGACGGCGGAGGACCTGCTCGGCCTCGACACCTACAACATTCCGACCCATGCGGCGCCGCCATCGACCAACGCGCTGCGGGAGCTGGAGTTCGCCCGTCAGATGGACGCCTTCCTGCAGGAGGAAGGCGCGCTGGCCTGGGTTCGAATGTCCCAGCGTGACGGGGGCCTTCTGCACGGCACGGGCTCGGGGTACCGGATGGACGACCAGCGACGCACTCCAGGCATGGAGCTGGCCGCCGAGGACTATCGCCGTCTGGCCCGTCTGGCCCTGACCGAGGACGCCAGGCCCACGCTGGAACTGATGAGCGAGGTCCGGTTCCACGAGGAGGACACCAACGCCAACAACATCCTGGCCGACATCCCCGGGACCGGCCGCACGGGCGAATACGTCATGGCCGGCGCCCATCTGGACAGCTGGGTCGCGTCGGACGGGGCCGTGGACAACGCCGCCGGCAGCGCCGTGGTCATGGAGGCCGCGCGCATTCTGAAGGCGCTGGGCGTCCGTCCCAAGCGCACCATCCGTTTCGCCCTGTGGAGCGGGGAGGAGCAGGGGCTGTGGGGTTCGCTGGCCTATGTCGACAGGTATCTGGCCACCCGCGCCCCGCTGGGCGACGCCCAGCTGGACGCCCTGCCGAACGGCCGCACCTGGCGTCAGCGCTGGCCGATCCAGCCGCGCGCCGGCCACGGCGATCTGGTGGCCTATTTCAACCTCGACAACGGCTCGGGCAAGATCCGCGGCATCAACGCCGAGGGCAATGTCGCGGCGGCCCCGATCTTCCAGGAGTGGCTTGAGCCCTTCAACGCCATGGGCGCCACGACGGTGTCGATGCGGACCTCGGGCAGCACCGACCACGTCCATATGCAGACGGTCGGCGTCCCGGGGTTCCAGTTCATTCAGGACCCGCTCGACTACGGTTCGCGGCTGCACCACACCTCGATCGACAGCTACGACCACATGCGGGCCGAGGATATGCGTCAGGCCGCCGTCGTTCTGGCTGCGTTCCTGCTGAACGCCGCCAACAGCGACGAGCCCCTGCCGCGCATGCCGATTCCGACCCGGCCGACGCCGACGGACCCGTTCCCGTTACAGTAGGGCGAAGGGGCGTTGCGATGTCACAGTCGCGACGCCTTCTCCCCCGCGTCCGGACCGGCTAAGTCAGCTCCATGATCGGAAGACTGAACCACGTCGGTGTCGCCACGCCGTCCATCGAGGCCAGCGTCGCGATGTATCGGGATTTGCTCGGGGCGACGCAGGCGCATGCGCCGTTCGACCTGCCGGCGCAGGGGGTGCGGGTCTGTTTCGTCGACCTGCCCAACGCCCAGATCGAGTTGATCGAGCCGCTGGGGGACGACAGCCCGATCCATGGATTTCTCGCAAAGAACCCGAAAGGCGGGCAGCATCACGTCTGTTTCGAGGTCGAGGACATCCTCGTCGCGCGCGACGCGCTTCGGGCGAAGGGCGTGACCATCCTGGGTACGGGAGAGCCGCGGATCGGGGCCCATGGCACGCCGATCATCTTCGTCCATCCGAAGGACATGGGCGGCGTGCTGGTCGAACTGATGGAAACGCCGAAGGACGGAGCGCACTGATGCCGATCGGCTGGATCACCATGCTGGGCGTCTACATCATCTGCTGGTGGACGGTGCTGTTCGCGGTCCTGCCGCTGGGGACGTCGCAGGAGCAGCATGAGCCGCCGACCGACGGGGCGCAGTGGGGCGCGCCCGAGAAGCCGGACCTGAAGCGCAAATTCATCACCACGACCTGGGTCTCGGCCCTGCTGTGGGTGCTGGTGATGGTGTTGGTCTATATCGGCTGGATGCCCTTGCCCGACCTCGCGCCGCCGACCGCATGACCGACCGGCTGTTGCTGCTCAATCCCGGCTGGACTGACGATCAGGGCGGGCCGTGGTACTGCCCGGCCAGCGCGGTCGTTGAGGGCGTGCTGGCCTTCCACCCGACGCTCCGGGACCAGCTTGAGATCGTCTATCTCGACCATCCGCGCCCGCGCCCTCCCGTGATCGAACTGGTCGGCGAGGACCACCAGAGCTGCCCCATTCTGGTGCTGGACGAGGCGTTCGATTGGCCCGAAGCGGAGACGTCAGAGACGACCGGTCGACGCTTCCTGCAGGACGGCGCCATCATCCCCTATCTGGCCGCACGTTACGGGATCGCTCGGCCGCATCCGTAGGAGTGGCCAGTGGTTGGTGGCTGGCTGGCCGCTGTGCGAGCGCACGGTCCGCGCCGCCCTTCCGCCGTCAGCGAAGCTGCAATCACTACCCACTAACCGCGAACCACTCGCCGCTCGGCCTAGCTTTCGCCCCGGTCACCCGGCTAAAGCTTGGCTCCCGCTTTGCTTGCCGAGATTCTGACCCCATGCGCCTGTCGCGCTATTTCCTGCCCACGCTCAAAGAGGCGCCCTCGGACGCCCAGATCGTTTCGCACCAGCTGATGTTGCGCGCCGGCCTGATTAAACAGGAGGCCGCGGGCATCTACGCCTGGTTGCCGCTGGGTCTGCGGGTGCTGAACAGGATCGAACAGATCGTGCGCGAGGAGCAGGAGCGGGCAGGGGCGGTCGAGCTTCTGATGCCGACCCTGCAGCTGGCCGACCTGTGGCGGGAGTCGGGCCGGTACGACGCCTATGGCCCGGAGATGCTGCGCATCACCGACCGGCATGAGCGCGAGCTGCTGTACGGGCCCACCAATGAGGAGATGATCACCGACATCTTCCGCGGCTTTGTGAAGAGCTACAAGGCGCTGCCGCTGAACCTGTTTCACATCCAGTGGAAATTCCGCGACGAGCGCCGGCCCCGGTTCGGCGTCATGCGCGGGCGCGAGTTCCTGATGAAGGACGCCTATTCGTTCGACATCGATGAGGCGTCGGCGCGCAAGGCCTATAACCGGATGTTCGTGGCCTATCTGAACACCTTCGCCCGGATGGGGTTGAAGGCCGTGCCGATGCGCGCCGACACCGGACCGATCGGCGGCGACCTGAGCCATGAGTTCATCGTCCTGGCCGACACGGGCGAAAGCCAGGTGTTCTGCGACCGCAAGCTGGTGGAGATGCCGGCGCCGGGTTCTGGAGTGGACTGGGATGAGCTGCAGGCCATCGTCGATGAGCGAACGGGACTCTACGCCGCCACCGAGGAAATGCACGACGCCGGCCGCTTCGAGAGCGAGACGCCGGAGGGCGATCGCCTGACCGCGCGCGGCATCGAGGTCGGCCACATCTTCTATTTCGGCACCAAATACTCCGCACCGATGAAGGCCAAGGTCGCCGGACCCGATGGCAAGGACGCCGATGTCCACATGGGCAGTTATGGCGTCGGCGTCTCGCGTCTGATGGGCGCCATCATCGAGGCCAGCCACGACGAGGGCGGCATCATCTGGCCCGACTCGGTGGCCCCGTTTGATGTGGTGGTGATCAACCTGCGCGCCAATGACGATGCCGTCAGCGCCGCCTGCGAGGAGGCCGTCGCCAAGCTCGAAGCGTTCGGCAAGGACGTGCTGTACGACGACACCGACGAGCGGCCGGGCGGGAAATTCGCCACGGCCGACCTGATCGGCATTCCGTGGCAGCTGACCATCGGACCCAAGGGCGTGGCCGAGGGCCTGGTGGAGCTGAAACGCCGGGCGACCGGTGAAAAGGTCTCGATCCCGCTGGACGAGGCGCTGGCGAGGGTGCGCGGATGACGGAGGTCCCGGCGGCCCTGAAGCCGACCAAGCCTGCCGGGCCCTTTTCGGCCTGGGAGTTCGAACTGGCGCTGCGCTATCTGCGCGCCCGTCGGCGGGAAGGCGGCATCGCCCTGATCGCCATCATTTCCTACGTCGCCATCGCGCTGGCGGTCATGGCCCTGATCATCGTCATGAGCATCATGGCCGGGTTCAGGAACGAACTGCTGGACCGGATGCTGTCCTTCAACGGCCACATGTACGTCCAGGGACAGGTGCTGGTCGATCCGGACCGCGAGGCCGCCGCGGCGCGCATCGCGGCTGTCCCCGGGGTAGTGAGCGTTTCGCCCCTGACCGAGAACCAGGCGCTGGTGCGGGCGGCCGGCCAGACGACCGGTGCCGTCGTGCGCGGCATCCGCCCGCAGGATCTGGACCCCATGTCGTATGTCTTCGACAGCCTGACGCCCGAGGCGCGGCGCGACTTCGGTCAGGGC
>JALYPS010000084.1 GCA_030856285.1 Pseudomonadota bacterium | reverse complement strand
CTCTCGCCATGGCCCGGCTTCAGCACGGTCAGGTCGCCCCCGCTCGTGAGGCGCTGGTGCTGCTGAAAAACGGTCTGGATACGCCTGAGATCGTCACCCAGCGCGCCGAGCTCGCCATCGCGGCGATCGACGCCGGCGGGGCTCCCGGCCTCGCCGCCATCGTACGCGCGCAGGCTGCCATTCCCG
This sequence comes from Pseudomonadota bacterium, assembly GCA_030856285.1. Classification (GTDB taxonomy): domain Bacteria; phylum Pseudomonadota; class Alphaproteobacteria; order Caulobacterales; family Caulobacteraceae; genus Brevundimonas. Next base: position 3,795 of record JALYPS010000084.1, on the reverse strand, counting down.
TCGCCCCGGCTGCTCCGGCCGCCCCTGCGGCGCCCGCCGCCGCTCCGGCCCGCCCGTGATCACCGCTTTCAGGACGTACCCCATGAATCGCGTGCTTAGAGTCGCCCTGCTGAGCGGGCTCGCCGTCACCCTCGCCTCCTGCAGCACGGTGCAGGGGATGTTGCCGTTCGGCCTCGGCAAGAACAATGAGCCGCAGGCCACCGCCACCGAGGGTCAGCGAATCTCGGTGCTGGAGTTCGAACAGGCGCTGGTCCCGTCGGCCGCGCTGTCGGGCCGCGATTTCTTCATCCCGGGTCCCCAGGCGGCGGTCGCCTGGACCCAGCCGGGCGGAAACGCGGAGAATGCGGTCGAACATGTGATCGCAGGCGCCGAGTTCTCCGTCGCCTGGCGTCGTCGCATCGGCGCCGGCTCATCGCGCACGCGTCAGATCATGGCTCCGGTTGTGGCCGACAACGGCCGCGTCTTCGTTCTGGACGGCGAGGCCAGCGTCTCGGCGCTCGACTCCGGAACGGGCGCCCAGGCCTGGCGGACCAGCATCAAGCCGCCCGAAGATTCACGGCGCACCGGCTTTCTCGGCATGGGCGGCCGTTCGGACGGCGGCGGCTTCGGCGGCGGCGTCGCGGTCGGCGGCGGCAAGGTCTTCGTCTCCTCCGGCTATCGCACCGTGACCGCCATCGATCAGGCTTCCGGCGCTGTGATCTGGACCACGCCGGTGGATGTGCCGATCCACGGCGCCCCGACCGTCTCGGGCAGCCGGGTCTTCGTCGTCGACGTCGAGAACCAGATTCAGGCCTTTGACACCACGACGGGCCGTCAGGACTGGTCCTATCGCGGCATCCCCGAGCCGGCCCGCCTCCTGCGCGCCTCCAGCCCGGCGGTGACCGGCGACACGGTGATCGCGCCCTTCTCATCCGGCGAAGTGGTGGCCTTGCGCGCCTCGACGGGCCAGTCGCTGTGGCAGCAGGTCCTGTCGCGCACCAGCCGCACCAGCGCCCTGTCCGAAATCCGCGACATCGCCGGCCGCCCGGTCATCAGCCGCGGCGTCGTCTATGCGGTCAGCCACTCGGGCGTGCTGTCCGCCATGGACATCCGTTCCGGCCAACCCAAATGGGCGCCCCTGCCGATCGCCGGCGTCAATGCCCCCCTGCCGGTCGGGGACGTCATCTATGTCGTGTCCAAGGAAGGCGAACTGACCGTCATCAGCCGTGACACCGGCCAGATCTACTGGACCCGCGACCTCAACCAGGGCCGCGTCCGCCAGGAAGGCGGCATGTTCGGCTTCTTCGATCGCACGGTGCGGCCGATCTGGTCGGGCCCGCTGATGGCCTCGAACCGGCTGGTGCTGACCAATTCGGACGGCGAACTGGTCGCCTTCGATCCCAAGACCGGCGCCCAGACTGCCTCGATCCGTATGGGCGGTCCCGTCTACATCGCTCCCGCCGCCTACAACGGCGCCCTGTATGTTCTCACCGACAGGGGCGATCTCGTCAGCATTCGCTGACCTTTAGCCCCCGAACTGCGTTAGAAGGCCGACATGGCTCTCAAAGTCGCCATCGTCGGCCGCCCCAATGTGGGCAAGTCGACCCTGTTCAACCGCCTTGTGGGCAAGCGCCTTGCGCTGGTCGATGACCGGCCCGGGGTGACCCGCGACCGCCGGTACGCTGATGGCAACATCGGCGACATGGACCTGACCCTGATCGACACCGCGGGCTATGAGGACGTCACCGATGGCAGCCTCGAATCCCGCATGCGCGAGCAGACCGAGGCGGCGCTGGAAGACGGCGACCTGATCCTGTTCATGATGGACGCGCGCGAAGGCGTGACCTCGCTGGACCAGATCTTCGCTGATCGGCTGCGCAAACAGCACAAGCCCGTCATCCTGCTGGCCAACAAGTCCGAGAGCCGCGAGAGCGGCGGCGGCATCGGCGAGGCCTATTCGCTGGGCTTCGGCGAGCCTGTCGCCATCTCGGCCGAGCACGGCGAGGGCATGGCTGACCTCTACGCCGCCGTGGTGGCCGCCAGCGCCGACATTTTCGTCGAAGAGGTTGACGAGCCCGACAAGCCGATCCGCATCGCCATCATCGGCCGTCCCAACGCCGGCAAGTCGACCCTGATCAACCGTCTGATCGGCGAGGACCGGATGCTGACCGGCCCCGAGGCCGGCATCACCCGTGATAGCATCTCGGTCGACTGGGAATACGAAGGCCAGAACATCCGCCTGGTCGACACCGCCGGCATGCGCCGCAAGGCCCGGGTGCAGGAGAAGCTGGAGAAGCTGTCGGTCGCCGACACCATCCGCGCCATCACCTTCGCCGAGGTGGTCGTGCTGGTTATGGACAAGGACGACGCCTTCGACACCCAGGACCTGCAGCTGGCCGATCTGGTCGAGCGCGAGGGCCGGGCTCTGGTCTATGTCGCCGCCAAATGGGACCTCGAGGAGAGCCCGCAGGCCAGACTGGCCAAGCTGACCCAGATGGCCGACGACAAGCTGCCGCAGCTGAAGGGCTCGCAATTTGTGGCCCTGTCGTCGCACAGCGGACGCGGCGTCGAACGGTTGATGCCCGCCGTGCTGCAGGCTCATGCGACCTGGTCGGTCAAGGTCAAGACCAAGGACCTCAACACCTGGCTCGCCCTCGCGACCCAGAGGCATCCGCCCCCCGCCGTCGACGGCAAGCGGATCAAGCCCAAATATATGGCCCAGACCAAGGCCCGCCCGCCGACCTTCGTGCTGATGGCCAGCCGCGCCGAGTCCATGCCCGAGCAGTACAAGCGCTATCTGGTCAACAATCTTCGCGAGTCCTTCGACCTCCCGGGCACGCCGATCCGCCTGCTGGTCAAGTCGGGAAGCGAGAACCCCTATGCGCCCGGCGGCTCCAAGTCGGGCCCCGAACGCTACAAGGGCGACGCCAAGACTGCGCCGCGCCGGGTGATCAAGAAGGCTGAACGCGCCGAGATGCTGTCCAACCTGCCCGGCAAGGCGCTGGAGCAGAAGAAGGCCGGCAAGACCAAGCTGAAGCCGTTGGCCGGGCTGAAGGCCAGCGCCAACAAGAAGGCCGGGTCGTCCGTCGCCGTCCAGAAGGGCGCGCGGGGCGGGGCGCGTCAGGTGTCGCGGTCAGGGCGCGTACGGACGGGGCAGAAGCATCTGCCGAAGAAGTAGGGCGATGGGGCGCTGCGCCGGCCGAGGCCCCGCGCAAAGCCGGGACGGCTGACAGGGCTGTGAGGTTGGCGTCGGGAACTGTGTGCGCAGACTTCGACTTAGTTCGGGGGCGACGCGCGTTCGGCGCCGCCGCCTGAGCACAGGAGTTCCCTATGAAGAGCCATATCCTCTCATCGCTGGTCATTGCAGCCGCGGTAGTGGCCGCAGCACCCGCCACCGGTCAGGAAGGCGGTCGCAGGCTGTCGGCCATCCTTTCAGGCGCTGCGGAGGCGCCCGGTCCCGGCGACCCCGACGGCGCCGGTACGGCCGAGATCCGCGTCAACGCCGGGCAGAGGCAGGTCTGTTATTCCCTTTCGGTCACGCGGATCGATCCCGCCACTGCCGCGCACATTCACGAGGCGGCTCCGGGTTCCGCCGGCCCGGTCGTCGTGACCCTGACGGCCCCGGCCCGCGGACGAAGCCAGGGCTGTGTCAGGATCTCGCGGGCCCTGGCCCAGGAGCTGATCCAGACCCCGCAACACTATTACGTCAACGTCCACAACGCCGCCTTCCCGGCGGGGGCCGTACGCGGCCAGTTGGCCCGGTAATCTGTCTACACCGACCGGTCTGCCTCGCGGCAGGCCGGTCGGGCCCTAGAT
>JALYPS010000006.1 GCA_030856285.1 Pseudomonadota bacterium | reverse complement strand
GCCGCCGCGCCGAATTTCGGCCGACGGCGCACGGGGTCGTCGGAGGGATAGGGGGACCGGAGATCGGGGACGGACCGGGCGGGGCGGAGGTCCGGACGATCCTGACCGCCGCAGGCGCCGCCTTCGTCACCCCCATGTCCCTTGCCGCCCTGACGGGCCATCCGGTGCGCAGCGAACTGTTCCTGCCCGATGACGAGACGGCCATGGGCCATATCGAGCTGTCGCGCTGGGCCGATCTGGTGGTCGTGGCGCCGGCGACGGCGGGACTTATCGCCAAGGCGGCCAACGGTCTGGCCGACGACCTCGCCTCGACCACGCTGCTGGCCACAGACAAGCGGGTGCTGCTGGCGCCGGCGATGAATGTGCGGATGTGGCTGCACCCGGCGGTGCAGGCCAATGTCGAGCGTCTGAAGGCCTTCGACGGCTTCCACGGCATGGTGATGGTTGGGCCCGACGAGGGCGAAATGGCCTGCGGCGAGTTCGGGCCCGGCCGGATGGCCGAGCCCGTGGCGATCCTGACCGCCATCGAGGGCCTGCTGGCCGGGCCGGACGGCCGCCCGCTGGCGGGACGCAGGGCGGTGGTGACCGCCGGTCCGACATTCGAGCCGATCGACCCGGTGCGCGGCCTGACCAACCGTTCCAGCGGCAAACAGGGCTACGCCATCGCCGAGGCCCTGGTCGGGCTGGGGGCGCAGGTGACCCTGGTGTCCGGCCCGGTGGCGCTGGAGGCGCCGGTCGGCGTCGACCGCGTGTGGGTCGAGACCGCGCGCGAGATGCAGGCGGCGGTGGCGGCGGCCTTGCCCGCCGATATCGCGGTGATGAGCGCCGCTGTGGCCGACTGGCGCGTCGACGGCGTCGCCTCGGGCAAGATCAAGAAGGCTCCCGGCGGCCCGCCGTCCCTCGCCCTGATCGAAAACCCCGACATCCTCGCCGGCGTTTCGGCCCCCGGAAAGAAGCGGCCGAAACTGGTGGTCGGCTTCGCGGCCGAGACCACGGACCTCGAAACCAACGCCCGTAGCAAGCTGTCGCGCAAGGGCTGCGACTGGATCATCGGCAACGATGTCTCTGACAATGTCTTCGGCGCCGACGGCAATACGGTCACCCTGTTCACCCGCGACGGCGCAGCCGATGCCTGGCCGCGTCAGTCCAAGGCCGAGGTGGCGAGACGGCTCGCCGCCAAAATCGCCGATCACTTCAAAGCCTGAAAGCCTTGTCCGCATGACCACCGTCCGCGTCGAACGCCTGCCCCATGCCGAAGGCCTGCCCCTGCCGGCCTATGAGACCAGCGGCTCGGCCGGCATGGATCTGCGCGCGGCGGTGGCCGGGGATGCGCCCCTGACGCTCGAACCGGGGGCCCGCGCCCTGGTGCCGACCGGTCTCAGGATCGCGCTGGAACCGGGCTATGAGGCCCAGGTGCGGCCACGGTCGGGATCGGCGCTCAAGCACGGCCTGACCTGCCTGAACTCGCCCGGCACTATCGACAGCGACTATCGCGGCGAGGTCGGCGTCATCCTGATCAACCACGGCCAGGAGCCCTTCGTGATCCGACGCGGCGAGCGCATCGCACAGATGGTCATCGCCCGGCACGAGCAGGCGGCCATGATCGAGGTCGCCGCGCTGGACGAAACGGCGCGCGGCGCAGGCGGATTCGGATCGACAGGACGATAAGCGGAGCTATTCACCGATAACCGCGTTAACCTTGCGACGGCCAAGCTTGGGCCGCACTCAGGAGGTTGGCGTAATGGTAGATTCGATCGGCGCGTTTCTCACTGGCATCTTCGGCCTCGCCCAGGGCGGGTTCGACACCATCAACCAGGTCACCGGCCTGATCATCGCGGTGATCGCGACCTTGATGATGCCGGCGTGGAGCCGGCTGTGGGCCACAGCGCTGGGGGCCGCCTTTGTCTTTATTCTGGTGGGCTTGCTGCGCCCGATGCTCGACGGCGGCGCCTTTGTGATGCCGGAACTGCTGACGATGGGCTTCTGGATGATGGTGCTGGCGCTCTTCCTCGGCTTCGCCGTGGTGATCGCGGTGATGTTCTTCGTCAAGTCGCTGTTCGTCGGTCGCGGCCATAGTCGCCGCCACGCTCATTAGAGATGCGTTCCTTCTCCCCTTGGGAGAAGGTGGCCCGGCGGGTCGGATGAGGGTCGGATGTGGGGACGGCGCAGCCGCCCCGGGACAATCGGGCCTCACCCTTTCGCGCAAGAACGACGGCTCCGCCGCCGTGCGCTCAAGCCCTCTCCCAACGGGAGAGGGTTTTGCTATGCCTGCTTGAACCCCAGCACGTCCTGCATGTCGTAGAGCCCCGGCTTGCGGCTACGGACCCAGGCGGCGGCGGCGACGGCGCCGCGGGCGAACAGCGAACGGTCGATGGCCGAATGGCTGAGCGTCAGGGTCTCGTCTTCCGAAGCGAACAGGACGGTGTGTTCGCCGATGACGCCTCCGGCCCGCAGCGAGGCGAAGCCGATCTTGCCAGCCTTCCGCTCGCCGGTGATGCCGTCGTAAGGCGCGGTCCGGACATCCGCCAGATCGACGTCGCGGCCGTTGGCCGCGGCCTCGCCCAGCATCAGGGCCGTGCCGGAGGGCGCGTCGACTTTCCTGCGGTGATGGGTCTCCAGCACCTCGATATCCCAGTCGGCCGCGTCGAGCCGCTGGGCCGCGTGTTCCACCAGTCCGATCAATATGTTGACGCCGAGCGAGAAGTTTCCGCTGCGGACGATAGCGATCTTTTCAGCCGCCTTGTGGATGTCGGTTTCCTGCTCGGGCGTCAGGCCGGTGGAGCCGATGACCAGAGCCGGGCCGCCGCGTTCGGCGCAGGTCCGGGCCAGTTCGACCGAGGCGTCGGGCGTCGAAAAGTCGATGATCACGTCGCACAGAGACAGGTCGGGCGTCTCGCCACGGTCGAACCGGGCGGCGACGACGACGTCCTCGCGGGCGTCCAGAGCCGTCGAGACGGCCCGGCCCATCCGGCCGCGCGCGCCGGAAATGCCGGCGTGGAAGATGGCGCTCAACTCAGACCCCTGTCAGTTCGCCGACATGATGGCGGCATTCGCGCGCGCCGTCATCCTCAGGGGGCCTACTGCGGCGCTTCCGAACCCAGAATGTCGGCCCAGAAACGTTTGGCCTTGCCGGCGAAGGACGAGTTGCGCGGCGTCTGGCTCTCGCCCAGCGAGGCGGCCAGCTCCTGAAGCAGCTCCTTCTGGTGCGCGGTCAGTTCGGTCGGCGTCTCGACGAAGAGTTCGACCACCAGATCGCCGCGGTTCTTGCCGTTCAGATGCGGCATGCCCTTGCCCTTGATGCGCACCGTCTTGCCGGTCTGGGCCCCCGCGGGGACGCTGACAGGAGCCCTGCAACGGCCGTCGCAGGCTTCGGATGTCAGGCAGGGGGCGTCGATCTCGCCGCCGAGGGCCGCCGTGGTCATGGGGACGGGCACGGTGACCAGCAGGTCGAGGTTGTCGCGCTCGAACAGCTCGTGGGGCGTGACCGAGATGAAGACATACAGATCGCCGCGGGGCCCGCCGCGCGTGCCGGCGTCGCCCTCGCCCGACAGGCGGATGCGTGAGCCGTCGTCGACCCCGGCCGGGACCTTGAGCTGCAGCTTGCGGTTCTTGCGCACCTGACCGTGGCCGGCGCAGGCCGTGCAGGCGTCCGCGGCCGCCAGGCGGGAGCCGGCGCCGCCGCAATGGGGGCAGGTGCGTTCGACCTGGAAGAAGCCGTTGGCGGACCGTACGCGGCCCGCGCCCTGGCAGGTGGCGCAGGTGGTCGCCTTGGCGCCCTTGCGGGCTCCGGAGCCTTCGCAGGTCTCGCAGGCGGCGGTGGTGGGCACCGCGATCTCGACGTCCGAGCCCTTGTAGGCCTGCTCCAGCGTGATCTCGAGGTCGTAACGCAGGTCCGAGCCGCGGCGCGGGCCGTGCTGACGCGCCCCGCCGCCGGCGCGGCCGCCGAAAACGTCGCCAAATGCGTCGCCGAAGACCTGTGAGAAGATGTCGTTGACGTCGGTGAAGCCCTGTCCCTGGCCGCCGAACCCACCCTGGCCGCCGTTGACGCCCGCATGGCCGAACCGGTCATAGGCGGCGCGCTTCTGGTCGTCCGAAAGGATCGAATAGGCCTCGGAAATCTCCTTGAAGCGGGCCATGGAGTCGTCGCACCCGCCGTTGCGGTCAGGGTGGTGCTGCATCGCCAGCTTGCGATAGGCGGCCTTCAGACCAGCGGCGTCGATGGTCCGCTCGACCCCCAGAACCTCGTAATAGTCACGCGTCGCCATCCGGCGTTCGTCCTCTTACCCGTGCCGACGATCCACGCCTCTTGGTGGGCGAACGACCGTCGCGACTGACCGGGCTGACATGGGCGCCCGGCGAAATGATGCAAGTTTATGAAACGGCCCCGCCCGTCATGAGACAAGCGGGGCCGTAGCGATTGAGGGAGCGGTGTGGCTTACGCGCTCTTCTTCTCGTCGTCGTCGCCCGAGACTTCCTCGAACTCGGCGTCGACCACGCCGTCGTCGGCGGTGGCCGTGGCGTCGTCGCCCTCACCCGAAGCCTGGGCCTGGGCGTACATGGCCTCGCCCAGCTTCATCGAGGCCTGAACCAGGGTGTTGGTCTTCGTCCGGATATCTTCCGGATCCGTGCCGTCCTTGGCCGTCTTCAGCTCTTCCAGGGCGGTTTCGATCGCGGCCTTCTCATCGGCCCCGACCTTGTCGCCGTGTTCGGCCATGGCCTTTTCGGTCGAGTGGATCAGGCTGTCGGCGGCGTTGACCGCCTCGACCATTTCCCTCTTCGCCTTGTCGGCCGCGGCGTTGGCCTCGGCTTCCTTGACCATCTTGTCGATGTCGGCATCCGACAGGCCGCCGTTGGCCTGGATGCGGATCGACTGTTCCTTGTTGGTCGCCTTGTCCTTGGCGGTCACGTGGACGATGCCGTTGGCGTCGATGTCGAAGGCGACCTCAATCTGCGGCATGCCGCGCGGCGCCGGGGGGATGCCCATCAGGTCGAACTGACCCAGCACCTTGTTGTCCGAGGCCATCGGGCGCTCGCCCTGGAACACCCGGATCGTCACGGCCGACTGGTTGTCGTCGGCGGTGGAGAAGGTCTGGCTCTTCTTGGTCGGGATGGTGGTGTTGCGCTCGATCAGCGGGGTGAAGACGCCGCCCAGGGTCTCGATGCCGAGGGTCAACGGGGTTACGTCCAGCAGCAGCACGTCCTTGACGTCGCCTTGCAGCACGCCGGCCTGAACGGCCGCGCCCAGCGCAACGACCTCATCGGGGTTGACGCCCTTGTGCGGCTCCTTGCCGAAGAATTTCTTCACGGCTTCCTGGACCATCGGCATGCGGGTCATGCCGCCGACCAGCACCACTTCGTCGATGTCCGAGGCCTTCATGCCCGCGTCCTTCAACGCCTTGGCGCAGGGCTCGATCGTGCGCTGGACCAAGTCCTCGACGAGGGCCTCCAGCTTGGCGCGCGACAGCTTGATGTTCAGGTGCAGCGGACCCGAGGCGTTCATGGTGATGAACGGCAGATTGACCTCGTACTGGGTGGTCGAGGACAGCTCCTTCTTGGCCTTTTCGGCCTCTTCCTTCAGGCGCTGCAGGGCCAGTTTGTCGGAGCGCAGGTCGACGCCCTGCTCCTTCTTGAACTCGTCGGCCAGATAATCGACCAGACGCAGGTCGAAGTCCTCGCCGCCGAGGAAGGTGTCGCCGTTGGTCGACTTCACCTCGAACACGCCGTCGCCGATCTCGAGGATCGAGACGTCGAAGGTGCCGCCGCC
>JALYPS010000070.1 GCA_030856285.1 Pseudomonadota bacterium | reverse complement strand
CGCCAGGACCGTGCCCTCGCCGGCGCGCAGCCGTTCGAACCACGGACTGGACTGAGCCTGGGTCAGCCAGACCGGCGGCGCGGCGCCGAGGCTTTCGGACGCGCAGGCCGTGGCGCCCGTCGCGGTTACCCGCGCCAGCCCGTCCAGATCTTCCAGCCGATCGACCAGATCGGTCAGCCGTGGCTCACAGAACACCTCCAGCGCCTCGGGTCGCAGGGCCATCAACAGTATGCCCGTGCTGTCCAGCCGCGCCTTGGCGCTGGCGGCGGTGCGACCGGCGGCCCGTTGCAGGTCGGAGCGACGTTCGGCGTCCTGGGTCCGGAACGCGGACTGGGCCTGAAAGCCGCCGAGGATCAACAGGGGCAGGAGGGCGATGGCCAGCCAGAGGCCGAGCCGGAAGCGGATTCCCTGGAATTTCGCGGGACCCCGGCCCCGTCCCACTCCCTTGGTGAACGCTCGGCCGAACTGGACCACGGCGTCAGCCTTGCCTGACGCTGCTCAGCCGATCCGCCGCCGCAAGGATGGAGCGCATGGCGTCGCCGGCGGCGCGACCGTCGCGGGCGTAGCCGCCCTTTTCCAGCGTGGCCTGCAGGGCCTTGCGGGCCCGCGAGACCCGGCTCTTCACCGTGCCCACGGCGCATTGGCAGATTTCAGCGGCCTCTTCGTAGGCGAAGCCGCCGGCGCCCACCAGAATCAGCGCCTCGCGTTGTTCTTCGGGCAGGGTGGCGAGGGCGAGGCGCAGTTCGTCCAGCGCCACCGGGGATTCCGGATCGTCGACCGCGACCAGGGTGCGCTCGGCGGCCTCCTGATCCAGCTGGGTCTGGCGCCACGAGCGGCGCTTTTCGGAATAGAACTGGTTGCGCAGGATCATGAAGGTCCAGGCCTTCATATTCGTGCCCATCTGATAGCTCGCGCGGGCATCCCACGCCTTCATCATGGCATCCTGGGCCAGGTCATCGGCCGCGGTCGGATCGCCCGTGAGGGTGCGCGCGAAGGCCCGCAGATGCGGAATCAGCACGACCAGCTCCCGTTTGAAGGCGTCGTCGTCGGCTGAGGGCGGCTTGGGCGGCGGACTGACAGCGCCGCTCATTCGCCGCTCCCTCCGGAAGATCGCTCATCGGCCCGGCGCAGGATGTCGAGGAACTCGTCCGGAACCGCCTCATTCACGACCTCATCGAACATGTGCCGCAGCTTGACCCCGATCGCCTGCTGGCGAAGGCGGGCCTCCTCCAGGTTTGCGCCGCCCTTGGGAAGCTTGCCGGGGGGATTGGAATTATCTGTCATCGAGAAAACGGCCGCCACCCTGACGATAGTTGTTGCGAGTGCCGGAACGCCACCCCGCAGGGCCGGTTCCTATTGGAAGGCCGATAAATGCTCAAGCTTGCGCGCCGAAGCGGAACCGTGGCCGATTTGATACGTTGACGGGCACTGCTGTTGTTCCATGGTTGGAACCACGTCTGTCGGGGATTTGATACATGAGCCTGCTGGCCCGCCTTGCGCCGCATCTGCCTTACGTCCGTCGTTACGCCCGCGCGCTGACCGGTGACCAGACCACGGGCGACAACTACGTTCGTGTCGCGCTGGAGGCCCTTGCTGCGGGCGAACGGCAGCTGCCGACGGAAATGACGCCGCGCGTGGCGCTCTATCACGTGTTCCACGCCATCTGGACCAACACGGGGGCGCAACTTGAGGACAAGAGCGGCCTTGAGGGGCGGCAGGACGACGCCTCGCGCCGGCTGATGCGGATCGCCCCGCGCTCGCGCCAGGCCTTCCTTCTGACGGCGCTCGAGGGCTTCACCCCCTCCGAGGCCGCCCAGATCCTCGAGGCCGACGCCCATGACGTCGAACGCCTGATTTCGGAAGCCCAGTCCGACATCGATGCCGAACTGGCCACCGACGTGCTGATCATCGAGGACGAGGCCATCATTTCGGCTGACATCGAAAGCCTTGTGAAGGAGCTGGGCCACCGCGTCACCGGCACGGCCACTACCCATGACGAGGCCGTCGACGCCGTCGCCCGCCACCGTCCGGGCCTGGTCCTGGCGGACATCCAGCTGGCCGACGGATCGTCGGGCATCGACGCGGTCAAGGACATCCTCAAGCGGATCGACGTGCCGGTCATCTTCATCACCGCCTTCCCCGAGCGGCTGCTGACCGGCGAACGGCCCGAGCCGACCTTCCTGATCACCAAGCCCTTCCAGCCGGAAACGGTGAAGGCGGCGATCAGCCAGGCGCTGTTCTTCCACCCGTCGCGCCAGAAGGCTGCGGCGTAATACCACTCCCCGAACAAAGGAAAAGCCCCGGTCGCAGGACCGGGGCTTTTTCGTATCCCGCCTACTGCGGCGCGGGCGTCGGCGCCGGTGCGGGTCCCGTGTCGTCGAAGGCCTTCACATCCACCGTCTGGTCGCCGTCGTTGGCGTTGGTGTCCGCCAATGGTCCGGCGGAGAAGGCGTAGATCAGGGCGAAACATATCGCCACCAGCGCGACGCTTGTGACCAGGATCAGCAGGATGCGCCGGCCCTTGCCGCCGCCGCGCACATACTGCGCCTCGACGGGGCGGCCCTCGTGCACCGCGTCGGCGGCCTTGTCGTGGGGCGATTGATGGGTCATGGCGCAGCTCCGTCAGCGATGTCTTCGCCCCCTGAACGCGGGCCGAAGCGCCGCTGTTCCGGGCTCGCCGGACGCGCGAAAAAAGATTCGGGAGGTCGGGAACCTGAAACGGGAGTCGTCGTTATTTCCGTGCGGAGGCGGCGACGCCCCCCCGACTTGAGGCTGGCGAAAGCCGGCCTGTCGCCTCCGCGCCTCATTCTCGATGATGCCACTTCAAGGCGGACCTTCCGGTCCGCCTTTTTCTTTGCTCCGGCTGGACAGCGGGCCGCGCCTTGCAGACTATGCGGGTTCACAAAGAAAACCCGACAACACCCGGAGATGGCCATGGCTCGCGTGAATCGTCAGTGGGTGCTGCGCCAGCGGCCCAAGGGGCTGATCCAGCCGGGCGACCTGGAGCTGGTCGAGGCGCCGGTTCCCGCCCTGAACGAATCCCAGGTGCTGGTCCGCACCGTCTATCTGTCGCTGGACCCCACCAACCGCACCTGGATGAACGACGCCGAGGGCTATCTGCCGCCGGTGCCCATCGGCGGCGTCATGCGAGGCCTGACCCTGGGCGTGGTCGAGGAAAGCCGGTCCAGCCGGTTCCGGGCCGGCGATGTGGTCACCCCCATGTCCGGCGGCTGGGCCGACTACGCCGTGGTCAATGAGATGGAGCTGCGACAGGTCCACCGCGCGCCCGGCATGCCGCTGACCGCCAATCTCAGCGTGCTCGGCATGACCGGGATGACGGCCTATTTCGGCGTCACCGACGTGCTCAAGGCCAAGGCCGGCGAGACCCTGGTGATCTCCGCCGCCGCCGGCGCGGTCGGCTCGATCGCGGGTCAGGTGGCGAAGGCGCGCGGCTGCCGGGTCATCGGCATCGCGGGCGGCGCCGACAAATGCCGCTGGCTGACGGAGGAACTCGGCTTCGACGCCGCCGTCGATTACAAGAATGAGGACGTCGGCGAGGCGCTGGACCGGCTCGCGCCCGACGGGATCGATCTCAATTTCGAGAACGTGGGCGGCGACATAATGATCGCCGTCTTCAACCGGTTGAAAACCCACGGCCGCATGGCGGTCTGCGGCCTGATCTCGGCCTATAACGCAACGAAGATGCCGCCGTCGCCGAACTTCAGCCGGATCATCACCCATCGCCTCAACGTCCAGGGCTTCCTCGTCCTCGACTACGCCCCCCGGGCCCGCGAGATGGTCGCCGAAATGGGGCCGTGGCTGCAGAGCGGCGAGGTCAAATGGAAGGTCCACGTCGACGACGGGCTCGAGGGCGCGCTGGATTCGCTGAACCGCTTGTTCACCGGCGACCACGACGGCAAGCTGCTGGTCCGGGTGTCGGAAGAGCCCGCGGGCTGATAGGACTGAACGGATGACCGAGCCGCTGCACGTCCACTTTGAAGATCTGGGCGTGGGCGAGGTTGTGCCGCTGGGCGCCTGTATGGTGGACGCGGCGTCGCTGGACCTGTTCGTCGAACGCTTTCTGCCGGGATGGGATGTGTCGTACGGCGCGCCGGACGCCATGGTCTATGCGCTGTGGAGCCGCCTGTTCGCCGACAAGGCGTCGGGTTGGGCCCAGTCAAAGGTGCTGGCGGTCGACGGCCTTCGCTATATGCGCAACCCGCCCGCCGGAGAGCTGATGCGCGGCCGGATGACTGTCATGGGCAAGGATCCCGTCGGCGACGAGAAGGGCATCGTCATCGCCCAGCACGACCTGCTCGACGAGGCCGGCCGTCTGGTCTTCTCATGTCTGACGCGGTCGTTGCTGGCCCGCCGCTGACGCGGCGGGAGTGGCTGGTGGCCAGTGGCCAGTGGCCACTAGCCACTCGCTTCAGGCGTTGCCGGCCGCCGGTTGCGCCGCGGCGGCCTTCTGGAAGGCCATGGCGATCAGACGGTCCCAGCCCAGCAGCGACACCAGGTGGGCGTAGATCTGACCCAAGGCGCCGTTGTCGCGCAGCTCGGCCAGCTTCTCGACCGGCAAGGCCTTCAGCTTCTCTTCCGAGACGGCGAAATATTCCGCGATCTTCTGCGGCGCGGCCGAGGTGCCGTCCGGATTGCGCGGCGTGAACACGGCCTCGCGGGTGTCCAGCAGGTCCAGATCGGTCAACAGTTTGACGAAGGCGTCGGTGCGCTGACGCTCGAGCTCGAAATTATTGCAGAATTCCATCGCCTGTTCGACGTAGGGCGAAGGCTTGCCGTCGACGAACAGCGGGGTCGCTCCACCGTCCTTGATGAACGGCGCCTCGCGGTCGACGCAGAGGATCAGACGCTTCTGGACCTCGTCATTGGCGAAGACGAACGGATAGCGGCGCACATAGGCCGGGATATAGGCCTCGGGGCGGAACTCGCCGGTGTCGCTGACGAACAGGTTCTCGCCGCCGCGCAGGGCCATGACGGCGACCGGCATTTTGGCGTCGCCGACGAAGATCACCGGATAGGACAGGGCGGCCGGGGCGAACTCGGTCACCGTCAGCGGCACCAGATTGGTCTGGGACACAAAACTGTAGGGTTTTTCAACGGGATCGACGCCAAGGGCGCCGTGGGCCTCGACCGACAGCGGCTCGGGCTTGCCGTAGAACAGGACGTTGCCGGACAGGGCGGCGGTTGAGGTGGTGTCGGTCATGGACGCGATACGGGCTCTGGTGAATGAAGGAAGGCGCGTGTCTAGCGCAGACGCGTCAGGGC
>JALYPS010000068.1 GCA_030856285.1 Pseudomonadota bacterium | reverse complement strand
ACCCTGACGGAACCAGCCCGCCACCAACCACCAATCACCTCCCACCCCTCGACCCTTGACCCTCGCCCCTCTAAACCGAACCCATGTTCAAATCCGTTCTGGTCGCCAATCGTGGCGAGATCGCCTGCCGCGTGTTCCGCACCGCCCGCCGCATGGGCATCCGGACCATCGCCGTCTATTCCGAAGCCGACGCCAAGGCCCTGCACGTCCGCGAGGCCGATGAAGCCGTGCTGATCGGCCCCGCCGCCGCCCGCGAAAGCTATCTGGACGCGGCGAAAGTGCTCGCCGCCTCCAAGGCTACCGGCGCAGAGGCCATCCACCCCGGATACGGCTTCCTGTCGGAGAACGCCGACTTCGCCGAGGCCGTCACGGCTGCCGGTCTGGTCTGGATCGGCCCGCCGCCCGCCGCCATCCGCGCCATGGGCCTGAAAGACGCCGCCAAGACGCTGATGATCAAGGCCGGGGTGCCGGTCACCCCGGGTTATCTCGGCGAGGACCAGTCACTGGAGCGCCTGCAGACCGAGGCCGACACCATCGGCTATCCGGTGCTGATCAAGGCGGTCGCGGGCGGCGGCGGCAAGGGCATGAAGAAGGTCGACCGGGCGGAAGATTTCGCTGACGGCCTCGCCTCGGCCCAGCGCGAGGGCAAATCATCCTTCGGCGATCCGCGCGTCCTGATCGAGAAATACATCACCCGCCCCCGCCACATCGAGGTGCAGGTGTTCGGGGACACTCACGGGACCGTCGTCCATCTGTATGAGCGGGACTGTTCGCTGCAGCGCCGCCACCAGAAGGTGATCGAGGAGGCTCCGGCGCCCGGCATGGACGCCGCCACCCGCAAGGCCGTCACCGACGCCGCCGTCCGCGCCGCCAAGGCCGTGAACTACGAGGGCGCCGGCACCATCGAATTCATCGCCGACGCCTCCGACGGGCTGAAGGCCGACCGCATCTGGTTCATGGAAATGAACACCCGGCTGCAGGTCGAACACCCGGTCACTGAGGAAGTCACGGGCGTCGATCTGGTCGAATGGCAGTTCCGCGTCGCCGCCGGCGAGCCGATGCCGCTGAAGCAGGATGAGATCACGCTCAACGGCTGGGCCATGGAGGCGCGGCTGTACGCCGAGGACCCCGCCAATGGCTTCCTGCCGAGCATCGGGCGGCTGGAACATTTCGTCATGCCGGAGGGCGTGCGGGTGGACACCGGCGTCGAGGAAGGCGGCGAGGTCAGCCAGTTCTACGACCCGATGATCGCCAAGCTGATCGTTCACGCGGAGACGCGGGGGGAAGCGACCGCGGCCTTGGCCGAAGCCTGCGCCGGGGTCGAGGTCTGGCCTGTCAAAACGAACGCCGGCTTCCTTGTGCGGTGTCTGGGCCATCCGCGCTTCGTCGAGGGCGACGTGGATACGGGCCTGATCGGCGCCGAGAGCGAGATGCTCACCAGAAGTCGTCTCCGGGCCGAGGTGATTGCCGCTGGTCTCGCTGACCGGTTCGAGGACCGCCGACGCACGGTTAGCCTCCCGCAGGAAGAGGAGACCTCTCCTTGGGCCGGGTGGCGGGGAAACAGCCTCGGATTCCGTCTGAACGGCGCGTCTTCCATGAAGGCCATCGGGATGGTGGACGGAGAGCCGCGCGAGGCGGTGTTGACGAGACAGCGGTCCGGCCACTCGGACTGGTACGACGCCCTGATCGAGGACCAGACATTCAAGGTCGCCCCGGGCGGCGTGAATCCGGACCGGCTATCGAGCGGCGTCTGGGTGGATGACGAACTGATTTCCTCCCTTGAGCGCCCCGACGTCACCGTCCTGTTTGATGCCGGCGATGCGGTGGAAGTCCGGGATTGGCGAAGCGCCGGAGCCTCCGGATCCGCCGCTGCCTCCGACGGCGCCCTCCGTGCGCCCATGCCCGGCAAGATCGTGGCAGCGCCCGCCAAACCCGGTGACAGGGTCGCCAAGGGCCAGCCGGTCGTCGTGCTCGAGGCCATGAAGATGGAGCACGCCCTCGTCGCGCCGTTCGACGGCGTGGTCGGCGAGATCAGCGTCTCGGTCGGCGATCAGGTGGCCGCGGATACAGTACTCGCCCGCGTGGCGGCCCTGGAGGAAACGACGTGACACGACTCATCGGAATGACGGCAGCCCTGCTGCTTGCCGCCTCGGCGACTTCGGCCTCGGCCCAGACCGCGGCCGTCAGCGCGGCGGACAAGGACGACATGCAGTGTTTCGCCCTGGTCGCCTATCTGGCGGGCCAGTATGAGGAAGGCAGCCCTGAACAGACCGGACTGGCGGGCGGAATGATGTATTTCCTCGGTCGTCTCGAAGGGCGGGCGCCCGGCACGGATTGGCTGAAGCTTCTCGCCGACTACATTCTGGAGCCGGACGACGCCCGACTGGGAGCCGAGCTGGAAGCCCAGCGCGAGCGCTGCGGCGGAGTCCTCCAGGATCGCGGCCGGGCCCTGGTTGAATGGGGCGCGACAGTGTCCGCCTCGGTCGAGGCCCGCGGCGACTAGCGGAGTCCGACCCCGCCCACCGGCGTCGTCACCTGCGCATCCGCGAACGTCGCGATCAGCACCATGGCCTTGCGGATCGCCGCCCGCACCTCAGGAACCTGCAACGACGCCCTGTGCGCCGCCTCGTCGGTCCACACCTCGGTAACCCAGATCGCAGCCTCGTTCGCCGGGTCGTGGGCGACGACATAGCTGAGGCAGCCCGGCATCCGGCCCAGCCCCTCCAGCAGGATCGCGGTCAGCGCATCTCGCTGGCCCGGCGTCGCCGTCATCTTGCTGATCAGTCCGTACATGCCGACAAACTACGCCTCCGCCGCCGGGAAGTCTCCCGCTCGCCGAGCGGATGATGCTAAGCCCCGACCATGTTCCTCCACATGATCAAGCTGTGCGTCGGCGTCGCCAAGGTGGAGACATTGGAACGCCGCGCGGCCAAGGGCGAGTGGCTGACCGTCCATACCCGGATGACGCCGAAGCGGGCGGCGGAGCTGGAGGACGGCGGCTCGCTCTACTGGGTGATGAAGGGCTCCGTCGTCTGCCGGATGCCCATCCTCGACATCACCACCCGGGGCGAGGGCAAGGCGAGCATGTGCCACATCAAGCTGTCGCCCGACGTTATCCGCACCGCCCCCCAGGCGCGCCGGCCGTTCCAGGGCTGGCGCTATCTGGAACCGAAGGACGCGCCGCCCGACCTGTCGACCCTCGACGCCGGCGAGGTGCCGGAGGATCTGGCCAAGCGGCTGCGCGAAATGGGGGCCTGGTGACCCTCGCCATTCCGGCCGGGCGAGCTAAGGTGCCTGGTCACAACGGAGCCCACCCATGATCGGAATCGCACTCGCGGCGGCCCTCGCCCTCGCGCCCCAGCAGTCCCTGTCCGGGTCCTCCAACGCCCTGACGGAGGCGGACTTCCGCTGCTACGCGGCTGGCGTCGTGATGGCCGGCGTCAGCGGCGACAACGAGGAAATGCTGAACGCCGCCGGCCTCATCGCCTTCTACTACCTCGGACGGCTCGAAGGTCGTGAACCGGACGTGGACTGGATCGAGCAGGGCATCAAGGTCGGCAATGCGCAACCGGACCTGCTGATGGCCGAACTGGCCCGATGCGGTACGGAATTCGAGGCCAAGGGCAAGGCGATGGTCGACAAGGGAACGGCCACGGAGTCCTGAGGACTTTCGCTCGCCACCGCTCCTGAGTCGCGCCTAAGCTGCCGCCAATGCACGCTCCCCGCTCCGACCGGCTGGAAGACGCCCTGCACCGCATTTTCGAAGGCGGGAAGACGACGCGCGCCAGCTGGTTCGCCCTGACCGGTGGCGAGACCCTGTTCGCCGAGGGCGACGCCGCCGACACCCTGTATCTGCTGCGCAGCGGCCGTCTTGGCGTGTTCCGCCGCGACCACGGCGAGGACCGGCCGCCCCAGTTCGTCGGCGTCATCCGGCCCGGAGAACCCGCCGGCGAAATGGCCATGCTGGCCGGGACCGAGCACACGGCCGACGTCGTGGCCCTGCGCGACTGCGAGGTTCTGGCCCTGCCTCGCGAGGCCTTCTTCGAGGCCGCCCGCACCGAGCCGGACCTGATGGTCGAACTGTCCCGGCTGATGATCCAGCGCGCCCGGGACCGCCGCTCGGGCGGGGGCGAGCCCAGCGTCTTCGGTTTCCTCTCCGCCCGGCCGCGTCCCATCCGCGCCTTCATCGAGCGGATCGCGGCGGCCATCGAGGCCGACGGCTTCACCTGCCAGGTCATCGACCACTCCGCCCTCGCC
>JALYPS010000058.1 GCA_030856285.1 Pseudomonadota bacterium | reverse complement strand
CTCTGCCGACAGGCCTGTTCAACCCCTCACCCGCCCGCACAAGGACGACGGCTGGCGCCGTCGTGTGCGACCTCCCTCTCCCGCAAGGGGAGAGGGCGCGATGACCGCCGTTGAAGCCAATGCCGACGGCCGGTGATTGCCGCTGGCGCCGAGGCCGCCGAAGGGCATGTCGCCGGCGGCGCCGGTGGTCGGGCGGTTGAAGTTCACGACGCCGGCGCGGATGCGTTGGATGAAGCGGTCCCAGTTGGCCGGGTCGTCGCTGACAAGTCCGGCGGACAGGCCATAGCGGGTGGCGTTGGCGGCGGCGATGGCGGCGTCGAAGCTGGCCACCCGGGTCACCGACAGGAAGGGCGCGAACATCTCCTCGTCGGGCACGTCCACGCCGGTGACGTCGATGATCGCGGGCCTGACAAAGGCGCCGGGCAGGTTGCCGACGGGTCCCGAGGGGCGGATGACCTTCGCGCCCATGTCGATCCGGTCCTGCAGCGCCATAAGCGCCGCCTCGGCCGCCTTCACCGAGATCAGCGGTCCGGCATAGGGTTCGGGCGTGGAATTCCACGGCGCGAATATCAGCCGCTCGACCATGGCGTTCACGGCCTCGACGATGGCGTCGCCCTGCGGACCCTCGGGCACGATCAGACGGCGGGCGCAGGAGCAACGCTGGCCCGTGGTGACGAAGGCCGACTGGACCACGATCCCGGCCACGGCCTCGGCGTCGGCTGCATCCCAGACCACCAGCGGATTGTTGCCGCCGAGCTCGAGGGCGAGAACGACGTGCGGGTCGTCGGCGAATTTGCGCCGGAAATGGGCCCCGGCCGCTCCCGAGCCGGTGAACATCAGGGCATCGATGCCGCTGTCCAGCAGGGCCGCGCCAGTCTCGCGCCCGCCCTGGATGACATTGACCACGCCGTCCGGCAGATCGGCCTCGGCGAAGGCCTCCGCCATCAGCTGGCCGGTCAGGGGCGCTTCCTCCGACGGCTTGAACACGACGGTGTCGCCGGCCAACAGTGCTGGCACGATGTGGCCATTGGGCAGGTGGCCAGGGAAGTTGAATGGGCCAAGCACAGCCGCGACGCCGTGCGGCCGGTGGCGCAGGATCGCGTGACCGAAGGCGGTCTCTGCCGTGCGCTCGCCCGTGCGCTCGTCATAGGCGCGGATTGAGATGTCGACCTTGCCCGCCATGGCGCCGAGCTCGGCCGTGGTCTCCCACAGGGCCTTGCCCGTCTCTCTTGAGATCGCCTCGGCCATCGCCGGGGCGCGGGCCTTCAGCACCGCCTGATAGCGTTTGACGGCGTCGATCCGGTCCTTACGCGGGCGGTCGGCCCAGTTGGGGAAGGCCGCGCGGGCGCGGTCGGCGGCGGCCTGGACTTCGGCGGCGGGGGCGGCGGCGCCCTCCCAGACGGTTTCGCCGGTGGCGGGGTCGATGGATTTGAATCGGGTCATGTTGTCGCTCAAGTCTTCACGCGCACCGTGTCGCCCGCGCGCACCCTCAGCACCTCGGCTGTTTCTGTCGTCAGGGTCACGACATCGCCTTCGATGGCCGCGCGTTGACGCACCGACCGGAAGCTCGCAGCGCTGTCGGTGGAGATCAGGGCGGGCAGATCGGCTTCAACCTCCCGGGCCACGGCGACGGTCAGGCTCCGCGCGTCGCGCACGGTGCGGACGTTGTCGCGGCCGCAGGTCACGGTCGGGCCGGCGTCGAAGATGTCGACCAGGCCGTTGGGCCGGAAGCCCTCGCTCTCCAGCAAGGCCATGGCCGGTACGCCCTGGGGATGGACCTTGCCGATCACCGCTCGCGCCGGTTCGGGCAGCAGGTCGATGTAGATCGGGTGGCGGGGGGCCAGATCGAGGATGAACTGTTTGTCGGTCGAGCCGGTCATCCGGTCGGCCTCGTCGAACTCCATGGGGAAGAATTTGTGCGCCACATGATCCCAGAACGGACAGGCGCCGTCCGGGGTGAAAACTCCCCGCAACTCGGCCAGAACGGTGTCGGCGAACAGGTCCGGCTCGGCCCCGATCAGCATGTAGCGGGACTGGCTCAGCAGCCGCCCCGCGCCGCCCTTGCGCCGGTCGGCCTTGAGGAACAGGGAACCGACCTCGGTCCAGCCGGTGCATTCATTGACCAACACCAGGGTCTTCTGTTCCAGCTTGATGCCCAGCGAGGGCGACGACTGGGTGTTGGTCACGACGCGGAAGGAGAAGAAGGGCCGGTTCAGACCGACCGCCGCCTTGACCGAACCGATGCCGTCTACGTCGCCGGTCTCGGTCTCCTCCAGCATCAAGGTGTACCAGCGATGCCGGGGGTCCTGCGCCCCGGCGAAGCTGTCGCGGCTCAGGTCCAGACGCTCGGCCAGCTGGTCCGGGTCCTCGGGCAGGCTGGTGAAGCCCGGTCCTGACAGGATGGCCAGCTCCAGCAGATGGTCGAGGTCGGCGGGGCCGGCGGGTCGGACGACGAGCATGGTTACATCGTCTCCAGACGCAGGGCTTTGAGTTTCTGAGCGTCGATCTCGCCCGACGCGATCTTGCACAGGATCAGGGCGCTGAGCTGCGCACGTTCAACAAAACTGGCGGGCCAGGCGAACTCCTGGTCCGAGTGGATGTCCCCACCCAGCACGCCGAGGGTGTCGATATTGGGCAGGCCGGCGGCGTGGAGATTGTTGCCCTCGCAGACCCCGCCCGACGGCTTCCAGGCGATGGGCTGTCCCAGCAATGCGCCGGTCTCGCGGACGGCCTCGAACAGGGCGGTCTGGCTGGCGTCCATCGGCTTGGGCGCGCGCGTCATGCCGCCGTGCAGGTCGAGCGTCAGGCCGGGGAAGGGCGGTTCGGCGGCGATGCCGCGGACCGCTTCTGCGATCCAGGCGGACGCCTGGGCGTCGGGAACGCGGACGTTGAACCGCACCACGGCGTTGTTGGCGACGACGTTCAGGGCGCCGCCGCCCGAGATCTTGGCCACATTGACCGTGACGCCATCGCGCTGGCCGTTCAGGGCGTGGAGGCGGGCGGCGATGATCGCCGCGCCGGCGATCGCGTTGGCGCCCTCGTGGAAGGCGCGGCCGGCGTGCGCCGCCTTGCCGGTGACGATCAGATGGTAGTTGCCGCTGCCCTTGCGCGCCCCGGCCAAGGTCCCGTCGGACAGAGCCGGCTCATAGGTCATGCCGATATGGCCGCGCGCGCCCAGTTCGGCCAGCAAGGGAGCGGAGGCGGGAGAGCCGATCTCCTCATCCGGCGACAGCAGCACGGTCCAGCCGACGCGCTCGCGGTCGGGATGGGTCTCGAACGCCTCCAGAGCCGCCAGCAGCACGGAAATTCCGCCCTTCATGTCCGCGATGCCCGGACCGTTCAAAGCTCCGTCGGCGCGTGTAGAGACCTTCTGGAAGGGGCTTTCGGCCGGGAAGACGGTGTCATAGTGGCCGGTCAGCACGACCTGAATCGGCGCGCTTGGCCGGGCGGTGATCTTCAGGGCGTCGGCATGGGCCTCGGTCCGCACCGCGCCGTCGTCGGCAACGGTTGTGGAGGCCTGCGTCGGGATGCGTACGACCTCGGCCGGCAGGCGCCGCGCTTCCGCTTCAAGCAGCGCCAGAACATGCGCCAGACCGCTCGCGTTTCGGCTGCCCGAATTGACGTTCGCCCACTCGACCGCGCGGCCGACGATGGCGGTCTCGCGCGCCGCGACATGGTCGAGCACGATCTGGTCGGGGGGTAGAATCCGCATGCGGGCTAACCCTAGCGGTCCGGGCTCGAAAGGTGAAGGTGAGGCATGGGTATCGCCTCCCGCGCGAGCGGGCTAGGCTCGCTCGATCTTCATGGGAGGGACTACTCAATGACTGACTGGATCAAGGCGTCGAATCCGACTGCGCCGATCACGACCGAGGCGGAAGCGATCGGCGCCGCGCGAGCCAGCGCCCTTGCGATTTTCCTGGGCGTGGTCTGGGGCGGCATCGGCGTCGCCGTGCTGATGACCGGCGGTTCCGCCGAGATCGAGGCGGCGATGGCCCAAGCTTCCGCGGATGCGCCGGAAATGGCCGGTATGGGGGAGATGGCGATGCAGATCGCCATGTGGAGCGCGATCGGCATCTGCGTCATTCAGCTGGTTCTGGGCCTGATCCAATGGTCCAAGCCCAATGTCGTGATCCCGATCATCTTCGCGATCCTGGTGGCCTTCGGCCTGGTGTCGGGTGTGTTCGGCCTGATGATGGCCGGACAGGAAGGCATGCCTGAAACTGCGGCCGCGCCGACCTGGCAGGTCTATGTCGGCTTCGTGATTCTGGTCATCCAGCTGGTCATGCACATCGCCGGCATCCGCGGGGCGCGTGCGCTCGACAAACTGCGTATGGCGGCCGCCCAGTAAGGGCGGATCACCGGTTCGGGCGTCGGTCCTCGCGACCGGCGCCCGGCTCGCGTGACTGACGGCGCCAGCGGATCGACAGACTCGCGTCGCCCTGTCCGCCGAGTTTCGAACTGATCGTCAGGTTGCGGCGCACCTGCCATTCGACATTGACCGCCGCGCCGTTCTCCCCGCCGCCAATGATCTCAAGGTAGACGTCATCCGTGATGTAGCGGCCGCCCGCGATGGTCAGGCCCGAGGCCTCCCCGCCGAACGACAGCCGGTCCAGTCCGGCCAGCTCCCTCAGATTCCCGATCACGTCAAATCCGCCGCCGCCGGCCAGCGCCGCGACGCCGGCGGCCAGCTGGGCGGCCTCGAAGGCTGACAGCTGGGATGCTGAGCGCCCGAACAGCACCTGTGACAGGATCTCGTCCTGCGGCAGGGCCGGGGTTGAGGTCAGGGCGATCTCGGGCCGCGCGGCGGTGCCGGTAACGCGGATGGTGGCGGTCAGGGCCGGGTCGTCGCGCGTCGCGGTCAGGTTAAGCCGGATCTGTTCGGGATTGGTCGACAGGGTCACCGTGCCGCGCTCGTCGAAGACGAACCGCTTGCCGGCGAAATCATAGTCGCCGCGCACCACCCGCGCCGTGCCGCTCAGCGTCGGCCGGGCGATGGTGCCTGTCACCCGGGCGTTGACGTTCATCTCCACATTCAGGCCGCGGCCGACCACCTGGACATCGCCGCCGGGTGAGCGCAGGCCGATATCGAGCCCGAACTGCAGGCCGCGCTGCCGGTTTTGATCTTCCTCCGGGACGTCGCCGCCGGGCCGGTTGATCTCGATGACATCCATGCGGACGATCCCCGTCGATCCGGGCGGATTGGCCTCGATGCGCGCCTCGTCGATGTCCATCTCGCCGCTCAGGGTGATGTTCCCGTCTGTGCCGCGGGTGACGGTCAGGGGACCGGAGGCCTTCGCCTCGGCGATGTCGTTGTCGATGATCCGGAACCGCGTGAGCTGTAGCTGGAAGCTGGAGCCGGAGCCCTGCGTCAGGCCGATCCGGCCGTTGCCCGAGACGGAGCCGCCCGTGCCGTCGATGGCGCTGAAGGTCTCGACCAGGCCGGTGGTGTCGTCAAAGCGACTGGCGAGGGTGATGTTCTCGAGGCGGACGCCGGTGGCGCTGTCGCGGAAACGGCCCTGCTGCAGATCCAGCCGACCGTTGATGCGCGGCTTGGCCAGGGAGCCGTCCAGGGTGGCGCGGGCGTTGACCTGCCCCGAAAGCGAGCGCTCGCCGCCGGCCAGCAGGTCCCAGATCGGCTGGATCTGGCCCTGTATCGAGACCTCGCCCGACATATCGCGGTTCCGCACGATCGCCAGCCGAAGCGGCGCCGCCGAGGCCTCGACCGGCAAGGTGATGTCGGCGACGGCCCGGACCGCGTCGCCGTCTGCGGCGTTGGCCTGGATGCGCAAGGTATTGTTGACCAGGACGGCGTTCAGGGTGCCGTCAACCGCGATCCCGCGCGGCGCATCGATGCTGCGCATGTCTTCGAGGGTGATATTGGCCGAGCCCGACAGGTCGTCGCCGGCCCCGCGCAGTGACAGCCTGCCGGTCACCCGACCCCGCATGTCCTGAATGAGGGAGCCGAGATCGACGCTGGTCAGATTGGCTTCGATAATGGCGGCGCGGGAGTCCTGACGCAGTTCGCCCAGCAGCACGCCGCCGCCGATGCCCAGATCGACCCGCGCCACGCGGCCGTCGCCGGACAGGGCTATGACGGCGGGATTGCGGGTGGCGAAGGCGATCTCGCGCAACCGGCCGCGGCCCTCAAGGACGACCGTCTGGGATGGGCCGGAGCGCGAATAGACGCCGGTTCCATCGAACGACACCGGCGTGGCGCCGCCGACGTCGGCCTTCAGGGTGAAGGGCAGGCGCTCCAGGGTGCCACGACCGTTGAGATCGAGAGTGCGGATGACCCAGGTCGATCCGACGAACCGCACATTGCGCCCTGTGACATCCAGGATCGCCGTCTCGGCGCCCGCGCCTTCGGTCAGTCGGATGCGGCCGTCGGCCGTGCCGGAGGCGAGGAAGGCGCCGGGGCGGGCGGTGAAGGTCAGATCCGCACTGGACGGGACATTGTTTGACAGGGAGATCGCCCCTTGGGCCGCGACCCCGCCGGCGTTGAGGTCCACCTCGGTCAGCCGCAGACGATCGCCGCCGAGGAAGAAATTCCCGCTGGCCCGCGCCGGTCCGTAGTTCGACCCGGCTGCCAGTTCGATATGTCCGTCCGATGCGTCAGCGCCGCGCCGGAAGCTGAGGATCATCTCCGCGTCGGTGAGGACAAGGGCGCCGGCGCTTATCTTGCCGAAGGCCCCGGTCAGGTCGGCGCGCGGCTCGGCCAGGGTGCCCGTCAGGGCTCCTCGGCCCGTCATGGCGCCGTCGATCGCCACGGGGCCGACCCCGAACGGCCCCCGGGCGTTCCAGTTCAACGCCAGACGTAACCGTCCGTCGCCCTCGATGAGGCCCCGGGCGGCGGCCGAGCCCTGGGCGCCGGTCAGTTGCGCCCGATCGACCGCGATCCGGCCGCCATCCAGCGCTCCTGTCAATTGCAGCCGGGGGGTCGCGCCGAGCAACCGGTCCAGTTCCTCCATGCCGACGGCCAGACCCCGTCCACGACCATCGAAGGTCAACCGCCATGGCGCACCCGCTCGCGCCCTCGAGGCCGAGATCGGTCCGGCAAACCGGCCGCGGGCGCCCTTGCGCAGTCGCGAGACGTCTGTGATCTCGGCCCGTCCCCGGAATCCCAGCGCACCGATGAGATTTCGTCCGCCCGAGCCTGTCACCGTGAGGCCCTGCCCCGTCAGGTCGACGCGCTCCAGCAGGATGGCCCCGTCTACCTGACGCACAGCTTCGAAGGATACGCGCGGCGTCGCGCCCAGCAGGCCGCCGATGATGCCGGCGTTTGACCCCCCGGCGACGCGAATGTCGCCGTCGACATCCATCCGGCCTTGCCGCACCTGGATATTCAGCGGCCCCCGGAGGCGTTGCGCCCGATAGCTCGAGACCTCGGCGTCGATCAGGTCCACCGACCCGTCCAGCCGCCACTCCGCGGCTCCGCCGCGGAACACGCCCCGATAGGCCGCCGCGCCTCCCGCGGCCTGCCCGGCCAGCCGGGTCAGCGAGCGGGTCGAGATGTCGAGGGTGATCCCGTCGAGACTGCTCTGGTTGCTCAGCGTAATCTCGCCGCTGGCGCGGGATTGGAGGTTTTCGGCGATCAGACGCCAGCCCACGCCGATGCGGCCGTCGGCATTGCTGTCGCTGGTGGTCGCGAAGCCGAACCGCACGGTACGGCCGATCCGCTCGGCGAAGGGCGCCAGGAGGTCGGACCCGGAGAAGTCCGCGAAGCCCGAGATACGTGTCCGGGTCGCGCCGTAGCGCCCCTTGATCACCAGCGGGACGAAGTCGCCGGTGCGCACGACCGCGTCGATGACTTCGCCATTCACCACCGCCGTCGCGAAGAAGGGCTGGTCCGGAGAATAGCCGAGGGCACCGGCCAACGGTCCGCCGCGCGCCTCATTGGCACGGAGGTTCAGCCGCAGATCTTCGAGGCCGTCGCCGATCGTCGCATTGAGGCGCAGGTAGTCGCCCGGCCGGCTGTTGCTGACCGCGTTGACCACCGCCGTCTTCGGGCCTCTGCGTGGCGCGTTCGCCTCGCCTGATAGCTTCCAGCGACCATACTCCTGGCTGAAGCCCTCAAGCAGTTCGACGTCGGCGCTGAACCGGTCGATATCGACGGA
>JALYPS010000056.1 GCA_030856285.1 Pseudomonadota bacterium | reverse complement strand
TCGCGCTGGGTGGTCAGGGCGACCCCGCCGTCAGGGACCGACAGCCCTCCGTATTTGGCGGCGTTGGTGGCCAGTTCGTGGAACAGCAGGGCGACCGGCGTGGCCGCCTGATCGTCAAAGTCCGCGTCGTCGCCGCTGATGACCACGCGCGGTTTCCCCGCCTCGTCGTCATAGGGCAGGAACAGGTCGCGCAGGAAGGCGTGCAGGGTCGTGCCGTCCAGGCTGGGGCGGCTGGATTCGGTATGCGGACGGACGAATTCATGGGCCCGCGCCAGCGCCGAAATCCGGGTCCGGGCGGCCCTGGCGAAAGCCTGCGCCTCGGGATACTGCCGCGCCGACAGGGCCAGCAGGGCCGAGATCACCGCGAAGATGTTCTTGATCCGGTGGCTCAGCTCCTGGCTCAGCAAGGCCTTGGCCTGCTCCAACCGCTTCATCTCGGCGATGTCCGTGCCAGTCCCGAACCAGCGGGTGACCGCCCCCGACACATCGCGGATCGGCATGGCCCGGCTCAGGGTCCAGGCATACGACCCGGTGTGGTGCAGCAGGCGATACTCCACCTCATAGGGCTCGCCCGTGGACAGCGAGGCGTGCCAGGCGGTCCTCGCCCGATCCTGGTCCTCGGGATGGATCATCTCGCCCCAGGCGTCGCCCAGGGCCGAGCCTTCGGCCGCGCCGGTGAAGGTGTACCAGCGGGCGTTATAGTAGTCGTGATGGCCGTCCGGCCGGGACGACCAGACCATCTGGGGCATGCTGTCTGCGATGGCCTGGAAGCGCGCGTCGCTCTCGGCCAGTTTTTCGGTCACCAGACGGGCGGCTTCAACGGCGGCGGTGGCGGCCTCGTCGCTGCGCCGACGCTCGCGCAGGGCGCGGCGGCGCTCCAGCAAGGCCATGACCTGACGGGCCAGCACGTCCATGGTCATCAGCTGGGTTGCGCCCAGCCCTTGCGGACGCGGGCGGGTGTCGAAGACGCACAGGGCGCCGAGAGCCAGCCCCTGATCGTCGATCAGCGGCGCTCCGGCATAGAAGCGGAAGCCGGACGGCCCCTTGACCAGCGGATGGTCGGCGAACCGGGGATCCTCCGCCGCGTCGCGCACCTGGGTGACACCCGGCTGGCGCATCGCACATTCGCAGAACGAACTGGCCCGACCGATTCCGGAGACGTCGACGCCTTCCCGGGCCTTGAACCACTGCCAGTCGCCGACCGCGAGGCTGACCATGCCGATCGGGGCGTCGCAGATGCGCGCCGCCAGCAGCATGACGTCGTCGAAGGCCTGTTCGGGGTCGGTGTCGAGAATGTCGAAGGACCGCAGCACGCGCAGCCGCTCGGCTTCAATCGCCTCGGGATCGCTGGCGGCGGGATTGGTCAAACGGCGCCTCTGCGTAAGCGCGGATGCGCCGGGTGTTCGATCAGGTTCGGACCCAGCGTCCCGCGCGCAAACGAGTGTTCCGCGGTTTCGTTTCGAAGCATCGCCATCAGGAGGTCGGGCGGCCGACTTCCTCGACAGCCATAGGCGTCACTCCGGGCGGGGCCGTGCGCATCGGCTCGTCCGGCGCGGGCGTGGGCGTCTCGAAGGCGGCCATGCGCTGGTTGATGGCGGCGATCTCGGCGGCGGTGGCCTGACGGCGGCCGCCCAGGGAGGCGACGCCGACAACGCGGGTCTGACCGTCGATCTCCACGGTGCGCATGATGTTTTCGCCGTTGGCGGCGGCCTCGCCGAGGGCCAGTTCGGCCTCGGTCGCCGAAACGATCTGGATGCGCGGACGCGAGAAGCGCGCCTCGTCGATCAGGGGCTCGCGGCCGACATAGGGCTGGCGGAAGGCCGCCGGCTCTCCATAGACGCCCTTCCAGCGATAGAAGATGTGCGCCCCGATCTGGGTCAGCTTGTTCAGCGTCGGCGCCCACCACGGGTGAACATAGTCGGCGTGATAGTGGGTCGCGGTGCCGACCTGGGCCGAGACATGGCCGGCCAGCGCCCGCTCGGCGACCAGCTTGGCGCGGTTCCAGGCCCAGGCGACCGGGGCCTGCGCCAGCGCGCCGTCGCAGGTGAAGCTGAACTGGCAGCCGGTGATGCGCTCGGCGCCCTCGAACACCACACCGCAGACGCTGTTGGCGTAGTTGGGATCGCGCACCCGGTTCAGGATGACCTGGGCGACAGCCTCCTGCCCCTCGGTGGGCTCCAGCGCAGCCTCGTAATAGATGCCTTGTGTCAGGCAACGGAGCGCCCGGCGGCGATCTTCGGCCGTGGCGGGTTTGAAGACGAAGGGCGCGGCGACGCGCAAATACTGGGAGGCGTTCGGGGTCGCGGCGTTCAGCTTCATTGCGTCCAGGCCGGTGGCCCCGAAGTCCAGCGTCGGGCGACCCGCAAGGGTCAGGCTCTCCCAGCCGGGCGTCAGGCCGTACAGGGCCGCACGGCGCTCGCTCGGATCATGGCGCAGGGCGATGGCCAGCTGTGACGGGTCCATGCGGCCGGTGATGGCGGCGAACCCGCGGGCGCTCAGGTCGCCGCCGGTCAGGGCACGGACAGCCTCGGCGCGACGGTCGATTTCGGGACGCGGCGTCGAGCTGGCGGCCATGGCCACGCCGAAGGCGGCCAGAACCACGGGCGCGGCGGCCAGCAGCCGGCGCATCCTCTTCAGCTTCGCGGTCCAGTCGATCCTGGCCAAATATTCAGCTCCCAAGCCGGGACATTGCCCCGACGGTCGTGCAGATTGCGCGCCAAGCGGGGCGCTTTTCAGGCGGAAAAGCCCGGTTCGGTCAAGTCTCAACGCTTGGCCGGTGTGAAAGACCCCGTCCTGTCGACTCTTTCCTGCGGCGCGGCCGGACCGCAAGCCAGCCCTCGCTGCAATCGTTAAGCTTGTCGGAACTCACGCCGATCCAGTACGTTCGCTGATGTCGCGTGCGCGCGAGGGGGTCTATGAGCGCATTGGGGCATTTCGGTCGGATGTTCGGCATTGGAGCCGCTCTCACCCGGTTGGGCCTTGCAGGGTCGCGTCCACCGAGTGGGTCGCTGACTGGCGTCCGCAACGATGAGGACGAGGCCCGGTTTCGGCTTGTCGCCGACAACATCCCGAATCTGGCCTGGATGGCCGAGCCGGACGGCGCTATCTACTGGTACAATCAGCGTTGGCACGACTACACCGGCACGACCCCCGAACAGATGGCAGGCTGGGGCTGGCAGGCCGTGCACGATCCGGCGATGGTCGAGGGCGTAACCGAGCGGTTCAAGCAATCGATCGAGAGCGGCGAGCCCTGGGAGGACATCTTTCCGCTGCGTAGCGCCGCCGGCGAGTGGCGCTGGTTTCTGTCCCGCGCGATGCCCGTGCGAGACGACGCCGGGCGCATCGTTCGCTGGTTCGGCACCAATACCGACATCACCGAACAGCGCGCTGCCCAGGCAGCCCTGGCGGAGAGCAACGCGCGCTTCCAGCTGATGGCGGACACCGCCCCGTCACCGGTCTGGATGACGAATGCCGAGGCCGAGGTGGAGTTCGTGAACGCCGCGCTGGTCGAATACTATGGCCGGCCCGCAGAGCAGATGCTTGGTCATCTCTGGAAGCAGGCCATCCATCCAGAGGACCAGGCCGAGGTCGAGTCGGCCATGGCTGCGGCTCGGCCTCAGCGCCTGCCCTACGGTTTCGACGCGCGATTCCGACATGCCGACGGCAGCTGGCGATGGATGCGGATTTCAGTCAATCCGCGGTTCAACAGCGACGGCGTATTTCTCGGCTATGTCGGTATGGCGTTCGACATCTCCGAGACGCGGGAGGCGCTCGACGCCCTTGAACGTCAGGAGCGGCGGCAGAGCTTCCTGCTCGCGCTCGCAGACCGACTGCGCGATCTAGCGTCGCCCGAGGCGGTCATCCTTGAGGTCGAGCGAGCCCTCGGTGTCGAGCTGGGCGCGCATCGTGTCGGCTATGGCGAGGTTGATCAGGAACGCGGCGGCGTCTCCATGACCCGCGACTGGACCGATGGCGTGGTCAGCGCCCAGGGCGAGTTCAGCCTGGAGGATCTCGGCGCCGACCTGATCGCCGATCTGGCCGAGGGCCGGTTGATCCAGATCGCAGACGTCCAGCTGGACCCGCGCACCCGCGACGCGCTGGATGTCTTCAAACGGCTCGAAACGCGGGCCCTGATGCGTGCGCCGGTGATCCGGAGCGGCGACCTGCGCGCCTTCCTCTACGCCCACCACTCGACCGTCCGCGAATGGACCGAGTCGGAGACCGCCCTGCTGCAGGACGTGGCCCTCCGCACCTGGACCGAAATCGAACGCACCCGCGCCGAAGCAGAGGTGCGCGAGAGCGAGGAACGCTTCCGCGCCATCGCCGACACGGCTCCGGTGCTGATCTGGGTAACCCAGCAGGACCGCACCCGCGCCTTCGTGAACCAAGCCTATGTCGCCTACAATGGCGGTACCTACGATGAGGCGCGGCTGGCCGACTGGCGCGCCGTCATTCATCCGGACGATCATGAGCGGGTCCTGAAGGAATCGCTCGAGGGCGAGGCTTCGGGTCAGCCCTTCTCCATGGAGGCCCGCTACCTGCGCCATGACGGCGAATACCGTTGGCTCAAATCCTTCTCCCGTCCCCGGTTAGGCGGGGACGGCGAGGTGATCGGCTTCGTCGGCGTCGCCTTCGATGTAACAGACATCCGCGACACCGCCGCCAATCTGGTCGCCGCCGCAGCTGAACGGGATGCCATCCTCGGCCAGTTGGCGGAGGGGGTGGTCGTGGCCGACCCCGACGGACTGATCACCTTCGTGAACGACGCGGCGGTCCGGCTGCACGGCGTCGACCGTCTGGACGTCGGTCCCGAAGACTATTCCGCGACCTACCATCTGTTCACGGAAGACGGCCTTCCCTATCCCTCGCCCGATCTGCCGCTCGCGCGGGCGGTCAGGAACGGCGAGACGGTCCTGGACGCACGTTGGCGCATCCGCCGGCCGGACGGTTCCGAGGTCCTCGCCGTCGGCAGCGCCCGACCGGTCTTCAAACCGGACGGCGGTCGACTCGGCGCGGTCCTCACCCTGCGCGACGAGACCGCGCGGGTTGAGGCGGAAAACCGGTTGGCCGAATCCGAGACCCGCTTCCGCACGATCGCCAACAGCGCACCTGTGCAGATCTGGATGACCGACGGCGACGGCGACCTCGCCTTCGCCAATCGCAGCTACAAGACCTACTTCGGTGTCGGCGACGATGATCTGGCGTCGAGCTGGCAGGAGACCGTGGCGACCCTGAAGCTCGACGAGGACCACCGGGCCTTCATGGACGCGGTGGAGGCGAAAGATCGCTATCAGCGCACCATTCGGATGGAGCATCCCACGCTGGGCGCGCGGTGGCTCCGCTGCGAAGGCATCCCTCGCTTCGACGCGGCCGGCGCTTTTCAGGGCTACGTCGGCGCCAACCTCGACGTCACCGACGCCAAGCGCGCTGAAGAGGATCTGAAGCGAATCAACGAACTGCTCGAGGAGCGCGTCGGTGAAGCGCTGGCCGAAAAGGCCAAGGCCGAGGCGGATCTGATGCACGCCCAGCGAATGGAGGCGGTCGGCCGTCTCACCGGTGGCGTGGCGCACGACTTCAACAATCTGCTGACCGTGGTGATCGGCGCGCTGGACATCATGCTGCGCTCGCCCAACGACGCCGCCAAACGCCAGAAGCTGGGCGAGGCGGCGCTGGCGGCGGCGCGGCGCGGGGAGGGCCTGACCCACCAACTTCTGGCTTTTTCCCGCCGTCAGGCCCTGCGGCCCGAGGCCGTCGACCTCAACGTCCAGATCCGCGAGAGCGAGCCCCTTCTGCGCCGCGCCGTCGGCGAGGCCGTGGAGTTCAAGCTCAAGCTCCGCCGCGGCGGAGCCCGGGTCAATGTCGATCCCTCCCAGTTCGAGGCCGCCCTGCTGAACCTGGTCGTCAACGCCCGTGACGCCGTGGGCGACAAGGGCCGGATCACTGTCCAGACCACGTCGTGCACCGTCGAGGCGGGTGAGGTCATCGACCTCGCGGCCGGCGACTATGTCTGCGTCACTGTCGCCGACAACGGCGTGGGCATGCCGCCCGACGTGATCGCCCGGGTGTTCGAGCCCTTCTTCACCACCAAGGCCGTGGGCAAGGGGACGGGACTCGGCCTGAGCCAGGTCTATGGTTTCGCCCGCCAGAGCGGCGGGGCCGCGCAGATCTCATCGAGGGTCGGCCACGGAACCGAGATCAAACTGTTTCTGCCGCCACAGGACGAGGCCCTCGGCGCCGCCGCCGACGCCGGACCGGAAGCGGCCCGGCCGATGGCCGCCGGCCGCCGCCTGTTGCTGGTCGAGGATGACGTCAGCGTCGCCGTCGTGGCGCTGGAGCTGCTGGAAGGCCTGGGCCTGGAGGTGCGCGCCGTAGAGACCGCGCCGCAGGCGCTGGAGCTCCTGAAACGGGAGCGGTTCGACATGATGCTGAGCGACGTGGTGATGCCCGGCGGCATGACCGGCATCGAATTGGCCCGGATATGCGGGTGCGACTACCCCGACATGCGGGTGGTGCTGACCTCGGGCTATGCCGGCGAGGATGTGGATGCGGCCCTGGCCGACGCGCCCTGGCCATTCCTGCGCAAGCCATACTCCGGCGAGCAGCTGGCCCGGATCCTGGGCGAACTCACCTGAAGCGCGTCGGCCGGCCTCTCGGCCGACCGGCGGGGAGATCAGCGCGTACGCGCCTTGCGGGCGGCGTAGCGGGCGTCGCGCGCCACCTTCTGCTCGGCCTTCGTCAGGGCCTTGCGTTCCTTGCGGGCGCCCCGGCGTTCGGCTTCCGACTCTTCGTCGGCCAGTCGGGCGGCTTCCGCGCGGACGGCTTCCTGTTCGGCTTTCTGGCGGCGTGTTTCGGCCTTGGCGAGTTCGTGCTGCTGGCGCAGAGCCTCCTTCTCGGCGGCGCGCTTGGCGGCCAGCTTTTCGAATTCAGGATCGGGGGCGGCGGCCTTGGGCTTGAACCGGGCGAGCAGGGCCTTCTTGGCTTCCTGCTGGGTGGAAATGCGGTCCGTGAAGCCGGTCTGTTTCAGATCTCTCATGCGGAGGGCGTCGATGTCCTTGATCGTTTGTGGATGCGCTTGAACGCGGCCGGGCGATTGTCAGTGCAGCCCGGGCGTCGCTAACCCCATATGGGGTCGAAAATCAAGATCGCGAGGCGGTGATGGCCGCCGCCCCGCTCACTCGCTGCAGAACTGTGTCAGTTCGGCTCGTTGTTTGCCTTGCCCACAGCCGCGCCGGCGGCGCCGCCCACGGCGGCCCCTACAGGACCGGCCACGACAGCCCCCGCGATGGCGCCCGTCGCGGCCCGTTGCTCAATGGTCTGACCACAGGCGGTCGCCGCCAGGGCGGTGATCGCGACGACAAGGGTGATGGCGGTGCGTTTCATGCGAAAATCCTTCTAATAGCGCAGCTTGAACGCCGTCAGCCTTCACCGGTTCCGGCTCGCGGTGGCAAGTCAATGGGGCCTTCGGAACGAAGTTGAAGACAATAGTTGAGGCCGCTATCAATCCGGCGGACCGCCTGTGACACTTAATTCGTGTTGTGCTTGTGATGGACAATACAGAAACGCCGTCTTTCACTGGACGCGACTGTCAAGCGGTCGTCGGGCCTGATCTTCCGGATACCGGCAGTACACCCCGCGATGTTGCGTCGCACAACAATCTTGCGAATCAACCACATTGGCGCCACAAACGGCTGGCTTAAGGCGCGTCCTCGACATTCGGCCCGTTCGCTGACCGTCGATTTACCGCAAGCGGATCGCGACGCCGATCTCCAGGGATTGGAGAGGGTCGCCGGTTGCGAGACTACCCGGGGGCGGCATCGCGCCCTGCTGTACAGGACTGAGCCCTTGCCGAAAGCCCCGCAGACGCGTGTGGACCTTCCTGTTGATCGTGCGGCCCGGATTCGGCCCGGATCGGCGGCGGCGGCGTTCGGCGCATTGGTGGGACTGGCGATCGGCTGCGCCTATCTGGGCGGCACGGCGGCAAAGGCCACGACCGTGCGGGCCCAGGCTGAACGCATTGAAGGCGCGACCGCGGCGGGATTCACTGAGGAAGCGCTTGCCGCGGCCGCCGGCGGTCTGGACGAAAGCGCCCTGACCATCGCCCGTCGGCATGATCCCTACACGGTCGCCGGCGGCGCTCAGCGCGACCGTCAGGCCGAGCTCCTGACCGCCCGTCTGGAACAGCTGCGCGGCCAGCCCACGGACTCCAACCTGCGCCGGGTCAGCCTGACCGGCCCGGTTGCGGCCCTGCCCTTCCGGCTCGGCAGCGCGCTCGACGCCTCGCGCGATCTCGATTGCCTGACCCAGGCCGCCTATTACGAAGCCCGCGGCGAAGGCCGCGACGGCATGCGCGCCGTCACCCAGGTGGTGCTGAACCGGGTGCGCCATGCCGCCTTCCCCAACAGTGTCTGCGGCGTGGTCTTCCAGGGCGCCGGTCGCCGCACAGGTTGTCAGTTCAGCTTCACCTGCGACGGTTCGATGCGCGGGCGGGTCAATCAGGCGGCCTGGAACCGCGCCCGCGAAGTGGCGTCCGCCGCCCTGTCCGGCGCTGTGTACGCCAATGTCGGCAACGCCACCCATTTCCACACCACCGGCGTCTCGCCCGGCTGGCGCAATTCGCTGGTGCGCGTGGGCCAGGTCGGCGACCACCTGTTCTATCGCTTCGGCGGCCGCTCCGGCTCGCGGGGAGCCTTCTCCTACGCCGCCCGTCCGTCGGGCGAGATGGAAGGTCCGCGCCTGATCCAGGCCAGCCTGGACCCCACGGGTCCGGTGCTCGATGCCGGCGCGGTCGCCTATAATATGCTGGTCACCCAGGACCATGGCGCTGACGCGGGGGCTCCGCCTCCGACCTCCGCCGTTCCCGCTCCGGCGGCCGTGACGGCCACTCAGGTCTCGACGGCCGACACGCCTGTCTCGACCGCGCCCACCGCCTGATTCACTCCGGTGCCGCGGCCCCTGCGCGGATCAGCGGCCCTGAACTTTCCATTGGTTCAGATTCTGCTTCAGATTGCCGAACCGGCCCTGCTCTTCGAGATTGACGTCGGAATCGCCGGGCTGCCCGGTCTGGATTTCGGTCTCGACATCGCGCCGATCGCTGTCGCCGGCGTCCTCGACCGTCTGCCCGCCCTTGTCGGCGTAGCTGCGCTGTTCCTTGGGGATGCGAGGGGCGTGGGTCATGAGAGTTCTCCTTCCGTGTAGGAAGAAAACCGGTTCGGAGCGCCGGTGTTCCGGAACATCGTTCCGCTTGACCCCGTGAGGTTTGTGTCCTCCCGTGGCGCGGGGAGGCGGATCCATGCCGATAAGAGCTTACGTCATCATCGCGGTCCGGCTCATTGTTCTGGCCGGAATGGTCTGGTTTGTAAGCGTCCTGGTGCGCAGCGGATTGCCGCTTCAATGGGTCGCGACATTCTTCGGGGGCATATTCGTCCTGACAAGCGCGGCAGGCCTTGTCTTCAATCCCGTGATCTATCGGGCGTTTCCCCAGTACGAGGAACGGGCTGCTGCTGTGGTCGGCTACCGCCTGCCGCGGCGTGTCCAGACTGCGCTAATGATCGCCTACCTGGTCCTCGGCGGCGCCGCGCTCGCGTGGGGCCTCAGCACCAATCCCTAGGCGTCAAGCGCGTCCAGCCCCACATCCAACGCCGGGGCCGAATGGGTCAGGGCGCCGACCGAAATCACGTCCACGCCCGTCTCCGCTATGGCCCGGACCGTCTCAAGATTGACCCCGCCCGAGGCCTCCAGCGTGATCCGCCCGGCCGTCCGGGCCACCGCCTCGCGCAACATCGGCAGGGTGAAATTGTCCACCATGATGACGTCGGGCCCGGCGGCCAGCGCCTCGTCCAGCTGATCCAGACCGTCGACCTCGACCTCGACCTTCATCAGATGGCCGACGGCGGCGCGCGCCCGGCGGACGGCCTCGCCCACCCCGCCGCAAACGGCGACATGGTTGTCCTTGATCAGGATGGCGTCATCCAGCCCGAACCGGTGATTGACCCCGCCGCCGCACAGCACCGCATGCTTCTCGAGCGCGCGCAGGCCGGGCGTGGTCTTACGGGTGTCGGCGATCCTCGCCTTGGTGCCGGCGACGGCCTCGACAAAGGTCCGCGTCAGGGTCGCGATCCCGCACAACCGCCC
>JALYPS010000043.1 GCA_030856285.1 Pseudomonadota bacterium | reverse complement strand
CTTGTCGAGGCCGAGCACGTGCTGGCGTGGTCCCGCTGGCGGCGGGCGCACCAATACCGCGCCCGCGCCTGTCACTACCGACGACGGAACGCCAGACCCCCAACTGATCAACTACGGCTGTAAGATTAGGCCGTGTGGACAGTCGCATGTTATCTCAATACGACCATGACGGAGGCGAGCTGAACGAAGGCGAGGAAGCGGCGGGCGGTCTTCTCGTACCGGGTGGCGACCCGCCGGAACTGCTTGAGTTCGCCCCGGAACCGCTCGGCGACGTTCCGCAGGCGGTAGCGAATCCGGTCGTAGGCCCGGGGCGTGCGGCGGTGCCGCATCGGCGGGATCACCGGCTCGGCCCCGGCCGCGGTGATCGCCGCCACGAGCGCGTCGCCGTCGTAACCCTTGTCGGCGATCACCACCCGGGCCGGGCGGCCGGCGAGCAGCCCCTCGGCCTGCCGGATGTCGGGCCACTGGGCCGGGGTCAGCCTCAGCGCGACCGGGTGGCCGGCGGCGTTGACGCAGCCGTGGACCTTGGTCCCGAACCCGCCCCGGCTGCGGCCGAGCGCCTGGTCCGCTTGGCCCCCGGTCCCGTCCCGTTTTTTTTCGCCCCGGCCGCCGCCGGGTGGGCCCGCACCGCCGTCGAGTCGAGCATCAGCACCTCCAAGTCCGGATCCCGTAGGGCGTCGAGCACCCGGCCCCAGACGCCGGCGTCGGCCCAGCGGGCGAACCGCCGCCAGACGCTGTTCCAGTTCCCGAACCGCTCCGGCAGGTCCCGCCACGGGACGCCGGTCTTGGCGACGTACAGCACCGCGTTCACGAAGAGGCGGTTGTCCCCGGCCGGCCCCCGCCTCGGCAACGAATCCTTGAGCCGGTCCCACTCCGCGTCCCCGATCTCGTGCCGCCGCATCGCCGAACCTCCGTGCCCCCGAAACCCCGAAGCACGGTACGCCACCCACCGACAGACTGTCCACACGGCCTAATCTTACAGCCGTAGTTGTTCAGGTGGGTGGTCTGGCTCCGTGGCGTCGGTAGTGGCAGGCTCGGGCGCGGTGCTGATGGGCCCGCCGCCAGCGTGACCAGGCGAGCGCCTGGTCCGCCGGGTGAAGCCGGCCCCAGACGAGCCGCAGCAACAGCCGACGCACTTCCGGCACCGTCAGCGGGACGAGCCCGGGAGCCCCCTTTTACGGCGCGGCCGCGTCACCCGCGAACGGATCACCGCCAGTACCGCCAATGCGAACAGGCTGAGCGTCACGTGCCGGTGCCAGCCGGTCCAGCTCCGCACTTCGTACTCGTCGAGTCCGCAGCCGCCCTTGGCCAGCGCGAAGCACTCCTCGATCGCCCACCGCGTCCCGGCGACGCGGGCCAAGTCCCGCGGCGTCGTCCCCGGCGGCCCGCCGCACAGGAAATAGGCGACTTCCGTCGGCTCGGCCACGCTCCGGCGGATCAGCAGCCACCGGCCGTAGGACCCCGGCTCCGGGCAGTTCACCGCCGTCGCCGCCCAGTCGTAGAGCCGCGGCCCCTTCGCGCCGTCCCCGCAGCTCCGCCGCCGCCAGCCGCCCGTCGGGACCTCGGCGAGCAATGCCCTGACGCGGTACTGACGCAGACCGAGGCTCACGGCCTGGTCCGACCGCACGCCGAGCACGTAGCCGAGACCTCGGTCCTCGATGGCCTTGCGAAACGTATAGTCGGAGCCGTAGACGGCGTCGCCGGTCACCCACGCGGCCGGGACGCCCGCGTCGAGGGTCCGCTCGACCATCCGCTTGGCCAGCACGATCTTCGTGGCGAACCGGACCGACTCCGGCACCCCGGCGGCCTGCCGCCGGTCGGCGTCTTCGGCCCACTCCTTCGGCAGGTAGAGCGCCCGGTCGAGCAGCGCCCGTCCCTTGCGGGTCGCATAGCCGAGGAACACGCCGACCTGAGAGTTCTCGATCCGGCCGGCGGTGCCGCTGTACTGCCGCGCGACGCCGACGCTCTTGCCGCCCTTCTTGAGGAACCCGGTCTCGTCGACGACCAGCACGCCGCGGGGGTCGCCGAGGTGCTCGGCGACGTAGCGGCCGAGGTCGTCGCGGACGGCGTCGGCGTCCCAGTCGGCCCGGGCCAGCAGGTGCTGCACCCCGTCGGGGTTCGGCTCGCCGAGCGCCTCGGCCAGCTGCCAGCCGTTCTTCCGCTCGGCGTCGGAGAG
>JALYPS010000034.1 GCA_030856285.1 Pseudomonadota bacterium | reverse complement strand
GCTTCAACAAGCTCAAGCACTTCCGGCGCTTCGCGACACGGTTCGACAGGCTGGCCCGCCACTACCTCGCCTTCATCCACATCGCCGCATCAATGCTCTGGATACGCTGAATGTCGATTCGTCCTAGCCCTTCGTCATCCGCTCCAGCACTGCGCGCGCCGCCCGGTCTGTTTCGGCCAACGGCTCATAGCTCCAGCGCTCCAGCGTCCCTTCGAACGGCCGCGCCGCGCCGCGTTCGCGGAGGTCGTCGTGCAGGCGCGCGAATTTGTCCGTCGGCTTCCGCGGGATCATCGGCAGGATGTGGACAGGCGCGCCGGTCGAAGCCGCCTCGGCGGCCATGTTGGCGCTGTCCTCGGTGACGAGGATGTGGTCGGCGAACTTCAGGAAGGCGAAATAGGGGTTCGGCGCTTCGCCATCCCAGATCAGACCGGGCAGGTGTTGCAGCCGCGCGGTCATGACAGCCTTCGCCGCAGGGGGCGTCCGGCGGGAGAATGTCAGCATCAGCGCGCCGCCCGCGGCCTCCACGGAAGTTGCGATCCGGTCAGCCAATCCCTCGGCATGGGCTTCTGTCAGATCGAACGCGCCGGAGCGCCCGCCGATCAGCACGGCGACACGGGGCTGAGACAGGGTCTGCAGCGTGTCGGCGAAGGCGGCGGCACCCTCGGCCAGCCGGTCCGGGGTCACCCGGTGGGGCGAACCGACGATTGACAGGACATTGGGGCCGGCGACGCCGTCATGAGCCGGCGCGACGACCAGATCATAGGCGGCGAGGTTCCAGCGTGGATCCTGCGTCTGGATCACCAGGGTCTTGCCGCCTGAGCGTTCCCGGACCCGGGCCGAGAGGGGCAGCGTCGCGCGGCCCGTAGCGATCCACAGGTCGGGCCAGTCTTCGCCCGCCGCCGGCTCGGTCGGGTCGGAGGCGAGGTCCAGCATCCAGGACGCCTTGAGCGCCGAGGGCAGCTTGTCGAAGAGGCTGCGCCAGCGGACGCGTTTGATGGTGATGCGGGACGAAAAAAGGCGCTGGACGGCTTCCGCCAGTCCCAGCGCCTGATTTTCCATGCCGGTCCGGCCGTCAGAGACGACCCAGATCGAAAGCGGGGTCTGGTCGGACCCTATTTCCACTCGACCTTGAGGATCTCGTAGGCCTTGACGCCGCCCGGGGTGTTGACCTCGACCGCGTCGCCGACCGCCTTGGAGATCATGGCGCGGGCGATGGGGGACGAAACGGAGATCTTGCCCGCCTTCACATCGGCCTCGTGCTCGCCGACGATCTGGTAGCGGGCCTCTTCCTCGGTGTCCTCGTCGACCACGGTGACCGTGGCGCCGAACATGACCTGGTCGCCGTTCAGCCTGGTCACGTCGATGACCTGGGCGCGGCTGATCTTGTCCTCGATGTCCGCGATCTGGCCTTCGATCCAGCCCTGACGCTCTTTCGCGGCATGATATTCAGCGTTTTCAGACAGATCGCCATGCTCTCGCGCTTCCGAGATGGCCGAGATCACGCTCGGCCGCTCCACGGACTTCAATTGCTTCAGCTGATCGTCGAGGACACGGTAGCCCTCGGCCGTCATCGGCACTTTTTCCATATGTCGTGAGTTTCTTGCTTCGCCCGACTAAAGGTTTGGTGACACGCCAGAGGTCGCTGGGCGCTTGCGACCGGCCAAAGAGACTAGGGCGCCAAGCCCCAAGGTTCAAGGGCAAAGGCGCTTCAGGGAGAATGCCGTTATGCGGCCCCCTTGCGCCGCCGCTCGCGCATTTGCTGGATATGGCCCCACAATTTGACCCGACCCACGAGGCTCAGGGCCAGCCAGCCAACTGCCAGGAGCCCCACCAGCATGAACAGGCTGGACACCAGAACGGCGCCCGCGGCCATAAAGGCCAGGATGAAGGCGACGGCGGCGACAAGGGCGGCGATAACTTGAATGGTTTTGGGGCGCATGGGGCCGTTAACGTCTAATTCACGGGCGGGTTGCGGCGCCGGCGGGTCCGGGCGTCCGGTTCTCCGGCAGTGTGGCGCCGGCGCCAGCCTTGCCGAAGGGGCTCAGGCGTAGCTGTAGGGGCCGCCCCGCTCCAGCGCCCGCTGATAGGCCGGCCGGGCGTGGATCTTCTGCAGGAAGGCCTTCAGCTTCGGCTTGTCGGCACCGTAGGGGACCCGGCTGCCCGCGGCTTCCACCGGGAAGCTCATCATGATGTCGGCGGCCGAGAAGGCGTCGCCGGCGAACCATTCCGACTTGACCAGTTCGGCCTCCCAATAGCCGGTGTGGGCGGTGATCTGCGGGTCGATCATGTTTGCGTTCATCGCCTTGCTGATGCCCTTGGCCACGCCGCGCGCCAGGAAGGGGACGCGTTTGGGCAGCACGGTGAAGATCAGTTTCAGCAGCAGAGGCGTCATGGCCGACCCCTCGGCATAGTGCAGCCAGTAGGTGAACCTTCGCGCCGCGGGCGTGCCTGCGGCAGGCCGCAGACCGGCCGACGGATAGGTGTCCAGCAGGTACTCGATGATGGCGCCGGTTTCGGCCAGCCGCGCTTCGCCGTCGTCCAGCACCGGCGACTTGCCCAGCGGGTGGATGGCCTTCAGCGCGGCCGGCGCCAGGTTGGTCTTCGCGTCCCGCTGATACCGCTTCACCTCATAAGGCACGCCCATTTCCTCGAGCAGCCAGAGGACCCGCTGCGAGCGGGAATCGTTCAGGTGGTGGACAGTGATCATCGTGCGGCTCCGCTTGGCCGGCGCAGTTAGCCCGGTTGACGCGGCGTCGGTCCAGCAGATTCAGACGCGACGGCCGCTCCAGCGGCGGCGGG
Source organism: Pseudomonadota bacterium (assembly GCA_030856285.1). Taxonomy (GTDB): domain Bacteria; phylum Pseudomonadota; class Alphaproteobacteria; order Caulobacterales; family Caulobacteraceae; genus Brevundimonas. The sequence continues at coordinate 6,374 of JALYPS010000034.1, read as the reverse complement.
GATGAACCGGCCGACCCGCCGCCGCGGCGGGATCCTTGTCCGCCTGCCGCTGCTCCCACAGCTGAAACGCCAGGGTGGCCAGCGCCAGCTTGCCCGCATGGCGTCCGGCCATGCGCCGCCCTCCCTTGCTGAGCAGCAGGCCGCCGATCAGGGTCGCGAGTTTGGGAATGGGCATGGCGGTCTCCGGTTCACGGAGGAAACGGACGGCGCACGGAACGGTTCAGCCGCCGCCTCACCCCTTCGGCATCAGAGCCTGCGCCGCCACCACCATGGCCTCGACGCCGGTGACGACCGAGGGCGGGGGGTCGATGCGGAAGAGGGGAGAGTGGTGTCCCGGCGCGGTCGCGACGTCCGCCGCGGGCGTCCCGCCGACGCTGAAGTAGACGCCTTTCACGCCGCTCTCGGGCGTTACGAAATACGCGAAGTCCTCGGCGCCCATGCCGGTGCGGGCGACGTCCACCAGCCGGTCGGAGCCCATGGCCGCGCCGATGGCGGTCCGCACGCGCGCGGCCGTGGCGGCGTCATTGATGGTCGGCGGCGTGGTCTCGGTCGGGGAACGGACGACGGTTGGCAGGCGATCTTCCGGGACGCCCAGCGCCAAAGCCGTGCCGCGCACGACCCGGTCGATGCCGTCCAGCAGCGCCAGCCGGGTCTCGGGATTGTCGGCCCGGACAGTCAGTTGCAGGTCGGCCCGGTCGGAGATGATGTTGTGTTTGATGCCGCCGTGGAAGGCGCCGACGGTGACGATCGCGCCCTCCAGCGGATTGATGCTGCGGCTTGGCAAGGTCTGAAGGTTCATGACGATGGCCGAGGCCACCACGATCGGATCGACCCCCAGATGCGGATAGGCTCCGTGGGTCCCGACCCCGTGAACCGCGATGTCGACGCTGTCAGCGCTGGACGATGATATCCCCAGCGGCAGATCGATCAGCCCGGCCGCCAGGTCGGCTGAGACGTGGAAAGCCAGGGCGATGTCAGGCTTGGGAAAGCGGGAATAGAGGCCGTCCTCGACCATGGCGCGGGCGCCGAACAGGCGCTCCTCGGCCGGCTGGGCGATCAGCACGAGGGTGCCGGACCAGTCCTGGCGCCGCGCCATCATCTGCCGCGCCGTGCCGATCAGGGCTGTGATGTGCACATCGTGGCCGCAGGCGTGCATGACGGGCTTCTCGGCGCCGTCGCCGTCGACCTGCCGCGCGGTCGATGCGTTGGCCAGGCCCGACGTTTCAGCCAGCGGAAGGCCGTCCATGTCGGCGCGGATCATGATCGTGGGGCCGGCGCCGTTGCGCAGCACCGCGACCACGCCCGTGCCGCCGACGCCGGTCGTCACGTCATAGCCGAGGGCGGTCAGCTGGGCCGCCATGATGCCGGCGGTGCCCACCTCCATGCCCGACAGTTCGGGATTGCGATGGAAGTCGTCGAACAGGGCGCCGAGATTGGCGTCATAGTCGCGCGCGATGGCCCGGCGCAGCTCGACATCGGTCGAGCCGGTCTGGGCGTGGACCGCTCCAGCCGTGAGCAGGGCCAGCGCCCCTGTCGTCGCAAGAAGAAGTCGCATCGTTCCGCCCCCGGTTTGAAGCGTGAACATTGGTCCGGCGGCGGGCGGCTGGCAACGGCGAATGCGGCGGCCCCGCTGTTGAGTTCGACGGCGGTTTGGCCGTAAGCCCGGAGCATGACTCCGTCCGAACCGCGCCTGACCTCCCTCGCCCACGGCGGCGGCTGCGGCTGCAAGCTGGCCCCGGCGGTGCTGCGGGACATCCTCAAGGGCATGCCCGTCGCCGCGCCCTTCGCCAATCTGATGGTCGGGACCGAGACCTCTGACGACGCCGCGATCTGGCGGTTGAACGACCAGCAGGCGCTGGTGGCGACGACGGACTTCTTCATGCCTGTCGTCGACGACCCGTTCCATTTCGGACAGATCGCCGCGACCAACGCCCTGTCGGACGTCTACGCCATGGGCGGGACGCCGATCTTCGCCCTCGCCATCGTCGGCATGCCGGTGAACGTCCTTTCGACCTACACAATCGGCCGGATCCTGCAGGGCGGCGCCGCCGCCTGCACGGAGGCCGGCATCCCCGTGGCCGGCGGTCATTCGATCGACAGCGTCGAGCCGATCTACGGCCTGGTCGCCCTCGGCCTCGTCCACCCCGATCACGTCCTGACCAACCGGGGCGCTCGCCCGGGCGACGTCCTGCTGCTGACCAAGGCGCTTGGCGTCGGCGTGCTCAGCGCCGCCTTCAAACAGGATCGGTTGAGCAAGGATGGCTACCGCACCCTGAAGGATACGACGACCCGGCTGAACAGCTTCGGCGCCAAACTGGCCGGCCGCCCCGGGGTGCATGCGGTGACAGACGTCACCGGCTTCGGCCTTCTGGGCCACGCCCTCGAGATGGCGCGGGGGGCGGAGGCCACCGTCGAGATCACCGCCGATCCCCCTATGCTGGCGAGCGTCTGGCAGCTGCTGAAGGAAGGCGTCCGCACGGGCGCCTCGGCCCGCAACTGGGCCAGCTACGGCGCCGAGGTCGATCTGCCGGTCGGCCTTGAAGATTGGCGCCGCGACCTTCTGACTGATCCCCAGACGTCTGGCGGACTGTTGATCGCGGTGGCCGAGGCCGAGGTTCACGACCTTGAGGCGTTCGCGCGGATCAACGGCTGCGGCTTCAACGTCGTCGGGCGCGTGGTCGAGGGCCCGCCGCGCGTCCGCGTCGTCGGATGATCGGGGCATGATCCGCCGCACGGCCGATCTGTCGCCCGCCGCCCGCGATGGCTTCGACGCGATCATCGACGTGCGCAGTCCGGCCGAGTTCGCCCTCGATCACATCCCGGGCGCGATCAACTTGCCGGTGTTGGACGACGCCCAGCGGGCGGCGGTCGGGACGGAATATGTGCGGGGCTCCAAATTCCTCGCCCGGCGCAGCGGCGCGGCCATGGTGGCGCGCAACATCGCGTCGCATCTGGAAGAGGCGCTGGCGGATCGCGACGGTTCCTTCCAGCCGCTGGTCTATTGCTGGCGCGGCGGCCAACGGTCGAGGGCCATGGTCACGGTGATGGATCAGATCGGCTGGCCCGTGACGGTGCTGGACGGCGGCTACCAGACCTGGCGGCGGCAGGTGACGGCGGGCCTTTACGATACGGCCCTGCCGCATCGGCTGACCCTGCTGGACGGGCCGACCGGGTCGGGGAAGACCGCGCTGTTGACGGCGCTGGCGGCGCGCGGGGTGCAGACCCTGGACCTCGAGGCGCTGGCGGCGCACCGGGGCTCGCTGTTCGGGGCCATGCCGGGCGGCCAGCCGTCGCAGAAGGCGTTCGAGAGCCGGCTGCACGACGCCCTGTCCCGGCTCGACCCGGCCCGGCCCGTCGTGGTCGAGGCCGAGAGCAGCCGTATTGGCGCGCGCGTGGTTCCGCCGTCGCTGTGGGCCGCCATGAGCGCCGCGCCGGTGACCGAAGTCGCCGCCCCGGTCGAGGCCCGGGTGGCCCACACGGTCGCGACCTATGCGGAAATCGCGGCCGATCCGGCGGCGCTCGACGCGGCGCTGGTCCGGTTTCCGCGCCACCATTCCAGGGGGTCCATCACCGAATGGCGCGCCATGGCCGCCCGCGGCGAGATCGCCGATCTGGCGCGTCAGCTGATCGAGGCTCACTACGATCCGGCTTATCTTCGGACCGGCGCCGAGCGGGCCCGCCCGGTGCTGGATCGCCTCGAGCTGGATGATCTTTCGCCCGCTTCCATCAATGGCGCCGCGGACAGGCTGGCGGCGGGCCTCGACCCGGCCTAGCTTCCCCCCATGACCCAATCCCGCACCGCCGCCCTCTTCTCCTCGCTCAGCCTGCGCGTCCTGCTGGCCCTGGCCGCCGGTCTGGCCGTCGGCGCGGCGGCGCAGACTTACGGCATCCCGGGCGGGACCGGCACGATCGCCTTCGTCGACGGGCTCGGCCAGCTGTGGCTCAACGCCCTGCGCATGACCATCATCCCGCTGGTCTTCGCCCTGCTGGTGACCGGCATCGCCTCCATCGCTGACGCGGCGGCGACCGGACGGCTGGCGCTGAGGGCGGTGGTGGTCTTCGCCCTGCTGCTGGTCGGGGCGACAGTCTATGGCATCGCGGCGTCGGAGGGGCTGCACGCCCTGTGGCCCATCGACCCGGAGGGCGCCCGTCTGCTGCTGGCCGGCGCGCCGGGCGATGAGGCGGTGCGTGAGAACGTCGGCGGCGGCGGGTTGGCGGCCTTCCTGACCAACCTGGCCCCGTCCAATCCCATTCGGGCAGCGGCTGATGACGCCATCCTCGGCGTCGTTGTCTTCGCCATCGTCTTCGGCTTCGCCACGACCCGTCTGCCGGCCCGCCTGCGCCAGCCGCTGACCGTCTTCTTCGAGGCCGTGGCCGAAACCATGATCGTCATCGTCCACTGGGTGCTGCGCGCCGCCCCCATCGGCGTCTTCGCCCTGTCGCTGGGCGTGGGCCTGAGGGCCGGTCTCGGCGCAGCGGGCGTGCTCGGCCACTATATCGCGCTGGTGGTGCTGGCGCTGGTCGGCCTGATCCTGCTGACCTATGTCGTCGCCGTCATCTTCGGCCGGGTCAGCCTCGGCCGGTTCTCCCGCGCCGTCGCCCCGGCACAGGTCGTGGCCTTCTCGACCCAGTCATCGCTGGCCTGTCTGCCGGTGATGGTCGAGCGAGCGCGGGACCGGCTGGGCGTGTCGTCTGCCACGGCGGGTCTGGTCCTGCCGCTGGCGGTGGCGGTGTTCCGCATCACCTCGACGGTCGCCAATCTGGCCGTCTGCATCTATGTCGCCCACCTGTACAGCATCCCCCTGACGCCCGGCGCGCTGTTCGCTGGAGGGGTGACGGCGCTGGCGATCAGCGTCGGCACGGTCGGCCTGCCGGGTCAGGTTTCGTTCTTCGCCTCCATCGCCCCCATCGCCCTGGTCATGGGCCTGCCGCTCGAGGTCCTGCCTCTGTTGCTGGCGGTCGAGGTCGTGCCCGACATCTTCCGCACCATCGGCAATGTCACCGCCGACCTCGCGGCGTCGCGGATCGTCGAGGGGCGGGATGTCACGGCCGACCCGGAGACGGTTTCGCTCTAGGGGGCCGAAAGCAGACGCAGCGAGGGTCTGGAATGGGTGGTTGGCGGACGTTTAGCTCCTCCGCCAACCCGACCGCGGTCACGATGGCCGCGGTCGGGTGAAACGGACCCTAGAAGACGAGATACCACAGCATCAGGAACAAGATGGCGACGACGGGAAGCCGTCGTAAGCGCGTCGGCAGCAGGAAAGTGTAGGCCGCGAGGAGTGAGCCGACCTGCAGAACATAGACGCCCACCCGAGCCTCATTCATAGGCGATCGCGGTCCGGATCGGCATGGCATTGATCCGGATTGCGGGCGCTATCGACGCGAACACCGCTAGTGCGAGGAACACGGCCGCCAGCACACCGATCGCTGTCCACGAGACGACAAGTGAAGCCGTCGCAGGCAACGCAGTACGCTGGAGCAATCCAAGGCCAAACTCCGAAAGTGGAAATGATGCCGCAATGGCCAGAGCAAGGCAGAGCATGGTCAACGAAAGGGATTGACCAAGCACCAGCCGGAATGTCGTGCTCGTTGTAGCGCCCAGAGTGCGCAAAACACCAATCTCACGCGTCCGCTCGAGCACGTTGGAGCCAACCGCCGCTGAAAGTGCGACGCCGCCGACGAGCGCCGCTGTGAGGCATGCCACAAGCAGGAACTGGAGGAAGTTCAGGAAGTGGTTGGACATTAGAGAGCGAAACCCGGCTCTCGTAGAGCTGTTCGTTGGGAAAGAGCCAGCGTCCAGCACGGCGCGTTCCATGGCGATCGACGCCTCTGTGTACCGGTTCGGGTCCACGATGGCGCGGATTTCCCGGGCCCGGTTCTCCGGGGCCGCAAGCCGGGCATAAGTCGCTTCGTTCGTCCAGATCGACGCACCCCACTCGTTGAAGACGCCAACAATGGTGACATCCGTTGTGCGTTCGCCCGCACCAAGCGTTACACGACTGCCGATCCGCATCGCGGTGCGTCTTGCAGCCAGTTCCCCGATGACGATTTCGCCAGGCCCCGTCGGTGCGCGGCCCGCGAGGATGTTGCGGTAACCGATCTCGGAGTCTCGAGATGGATTGATCAACGGCATGCGCACGCCCGCATCGCTTGCAACACCGATGGAGGAGACAGTCACCCGCATGGAGTCCCAGACCTCGTAGTGTCGCACGGCGCCGATACGATCCAGACTGGCGCGCAAGACATTGAGGTCGGGTGGCGAAGACATTGTCGTGGTTATGTCTTCCGGCTGATCTGCGAGTATGCCGTCGATGATGCCCATCAAGGAGGCGTAGGTGTTGGCGGATGCGATGAAGCCTGCCCCCGCGAGCATG
>JALYPS010000022.1 GCA_030856285.1 Pseudomonadota bacterium | reverse complement strand
AACGCGGCGAAGCGCACATGGAGGGCGGCGAAGACGGCTTCGCCGGCCCAGGCGAAGGCGATGAAGACCGCCCCCGCGATCAGCGATCCGCGCGCCATCACGGTCAGGAACCGCCGGGCCGACAGTGCGAGGATCAGGTCGAGCAGGTAGATGCTCATCAGGAACGGATTGAGCAGGCCGAAGAAGAGGCCGAATGCGGTCAGGTAAGGTTCCATGGGCCAAAGACTAGCGGCCGTCAGCCTGGACAAACCCGCTTTGCCCGGGCGTTGCGCCGCTGGCCCTCTCCCGCTCTGTCCACCGTCAATTAGCTTGGCACACCGACGACAATTAGCTTGGCACATGCCGCCGGGGCCCAACCGGGGATCAGAGCGCGTCTCGTACCGTCGGCCGTCCCCCTTGACGCCTGTGCGCGCCGGGCCTGATCGCCGTGGGCGAAGGGACCGAAGCATGGTGGGGTGATGCGGGGGCGGAGCGGTCCCTTCACCCCCGTCGAGCATGCCCGGCGTGCTCGGCGTCAAGGGCTGCGCGCGAAGCGCGCTTGCCGCTGCGCGGGGCCTCGCGGGCTTGGCCGTGCGGGTGTGGGAAGGGCTCAGCTTCCCCAAAGCAGGGGTGGGAGACGGCGCGATCGTGCGGCCGCGCGTCGCGCGTCAGGTCGGATTGGCGGGCCTGCGGTCGTGGGCGGAGCGCCGGCGGTAGCTGTCACCACCGAGTTCGACGATGCTGGCGTGGTGGACGAGGCGATCGACGGCGGCGACCGTCATAGCCTTGTCGGGGAAGATGGCGTCCCAGGCGGAGAAGGGCTGGTTGCAGGTGATGACGAGCGAGCGGCGCTCATAGGCCTGTGAGATGAGTTCGAAGAGGACGCTGGTCTCGGCCTGGTCCTTCTGGACGTAGCCAAGGTCGTCGAGGATGAGGCAGTCATGGCGGTCGAGCTTAGCTAGCGCCTGGGGCAGCTGGAGGTCGCGCCGAGCGGCCTGGAGCTGCTGCACGAGGTCGGTGGTGCGGGTGAAGAGGACGCTGTGGCCGCGGTCGACCAGGGCATGGCCGATGGCGGCGGCGAGGTGGGTCTTGCCGACGCCGCTGGGTCCGAAGAGCAGGACATTGCCGCCTTGTCCGATCCAGCCGTCGCCGCCAACCAGGGTGTCGAGGCGCGCGCCATCAAGGCCTGGGGCAAGCGCGACGTTGAAGCTGGAGCGGGTCTTTCCGGGCGGCAGCCGCGCGGCGTGCCGACGGGCGGCGATGCGGCGGTCGTCGCGTTCGGCGACCTCGTGTTCAAGCAGAGCCTGGAGGAGGCGCGGGTGGCTCCACTCGGCGGCGGCCGCGTGCTGGCAGAGATCGCTCCACAGCCGGGCCATGGTCGGCAGGCGCAAGGCGCGCAGCAGGGTCGGGATGGCTGGGGCGGTGGCGGCGGCCGCCTCGGCGCTGGTGATGGTGGCGGTGGCGGTGCTGGTGGTCATGCGATGGTCTCCTCGGCGCGAGGCCGGTTGAACAGGGTGTCGTAGCTGGCGAGATCGTGCTGGGCGACGATGAGGGCTGGCAGCGCAGCGATGACGGGCCGCGCGAAACGCCGCTCCAGCGCCGGCAGATCGGGCAGCTCGCCGCGCGCGAGACCGTCGGCCAGGGTCGCATCGAGCGCGGCGAGGCATTCCGTCTGGTGCGCCAGATGCAGCAGCCCGGCGTAGACGCGGCAGGTGTGGCGGGCGTCGCCGCGCTGGTCGAGCGCATCCCAGGTCGCGCGGAACCCCGCGCTGGGATGCAGATGGTCGCGATAGGCGAGATGGCGAAGCGCGCCCGGCTTGCGGTACAGCGACTCGGCGACGTGACGGTAGTCGATGCGGTAGACGCGGGCGTCGGGCTGGTCAGGCCGACGATGCACGCGGACCAGGGTGATCACCGGGATCGCCCCCAGGAAGCACTCCAGCGTATCGTCGAAGACGTGCACCGTCAGCTGACGGCCCACCAGCCGCGACGGCACGGTATAGACGCCTTTGCGCACCAGGATGGTGCCGAAGGTCGTCACCCGCGCGGTGACCACGCTCCACGTCACCGGCGGCTGCGGCGGCAGCGGCCGCAGATGCGGACGCTCTGCGGCCAGCGCCGCCGCCTTGCCCGCATTGGCCTCGGCCATCAACCCCGCGAGCCAGGCGCGGTAGGCATAGAGGGTGGCGAAATCGCGGCTGCCGCGCAGCAACAGCCGCTGCGTGATGCGCGTCTTGAGATGCCCATGCGGACTCTCGATCGCCCCGTTCTCATGACTCTCGCCCGGATTGCAGCGCGTCGCCGTCATTCCGTAGTGGGCGCAGAACGCGGCGTAGGCCGTGGTGACATCCGCCTGCGCCGACACGTCCAGGTTGCGGTACGCCGCCGACAGGCTGTCGGTGCGTAGTTCGCGCGGCACGCCACCCAGCGCCACCAACGCCGAGCGCAGGCCCTCGGCCAGTGCCGGGAAGCTCTCGCCCCCCAGAACCACCGTCGCGAACGCCCAGCCTGAACAGGGCAACCGCGCATGCAGCAGACGGTGCGGCAGCGGCTGGCCAGCGATCCGCACCGCCACCGCGTCCATCACGGTGAAATCAGCGATCAGTTGCTCACCCGGTGGATGCTCCTGCGGGAAGCACAGCACTCGCTCCGGACCCGCCAGCGCCCGCCACTCGCGCACGCGCCGCTGCAGCGTCCGCACCAGGCCATCGTCGTAGATGCCCGGATGACGCTCCTGCAGCCACGCCAGCACCGTCACCGCCTGCAGGCCAGGCTCACCCTCCAGCAGCGGCAGGATCTCCGACCACGCCGCCGCCAAGGGGTCGGCACGTGTCCGGTACGACCGCGGCGACCGCGGCAACTGCCGCGCCACGGACGTCACCTCCACCCGGGCCGCACTCCGTCGACTGAAGCCCGATCTCGCCGCCGCCACTTCTTGCGTGTCGCCGCCACGACGATGTCCCATGTAGCCCCTGACCTGCGCAGGCACGATTCGCCGACCACTCATCTGCCGCCCTCCGGAGGGTCGCAGAACAGGCGGGCGGGTGTGCCAAGCTAGTTGTCGTCAGTGCGCCAGGGTAGTTGTCGTCGGACACCCGAGTTCGTCGATGATCAGGAGTTGGACCTTGGCGAGGCTCTTCTGGTAACGCAGAAGATGCTTCTCGTCGCGGGCTTTGATGAGGGTGTTCACCAGGGCGGCGACGCTGGTCTACAACACGGCGTAGCCGCGCTGGCAGGCCGCTAGGCCAAGGCCGAGGGCGAGATGGCTCTTGCCGGTGCCGGAGTTGCCGACGGTAATGATGTTCTCGTGGCGATCGATGTAGCCGCCGCGGGTGAGATCCATGACCAAGGGTTTGTTGACGCTCGCGATGGCCACGACGGCGCGCCAAGCCAGCCTCCAAGACCACTGACGACACCTGATGCGGTCAAGTCAGGCCGAGGCGGCTACGT
>JALYPS010000003.1 GCA_030856285.1 Pseudomonadota bacterium | reverse complement strand
GCCCTGATCCGAAAGCGTCCCCCATGTCCGCCGCCGTCTCCAAAGCGCCCCGCCTCGCCGTTCTGATCGACGCCGAGAACGCCTCGGCCCGCATCGCCGAGGCCCTGTTCACCGAGATCGCCACCCTGGGCGAGGCCTCGGCGCGGCGCATCTACGGCGATTTCGCCAGCGCCCAGCTGACGGGCTGGACCAAGGTGCTGGCCCGCTACGCCATCCAGCCGCAGCAGAATTTCGCCAACACCAAGGGCAAGAATTCGGGCGACATCGCCCTCGTCATCGACGGCATGGACCTGCTGCATTCCGTCCGGTTCGACGGCTTCTGCCTCGTCTCCTCCGACGCCGACTTCACCCGGCTGGCGTCGCGCATCCGCGAGGAGGGGGTCGATGTCTACGGCTTCGGCGAGCGCAAGACGCCCGAGAGTTTCCGCCAGGCCTGCACCCGCTTCATCTACACCGAGAACCTGACGGCCGCGACGGTCGAGGACATGGCCCCCGCCCCGGGCGGCCGGGCGGCGCCGGCGGCTTCCGTCCCAGCCGCTTCGGGCAAGCGCAAGCCGGCGGAGGCGGCGCGCCTGATCGCCACGGTGATCGCCGAACTGGACGAGGACGGCGACGGCTGGGTCACGGTCAGCGGCCTCGGGGACCGGCTGCGCAACGCCTATCCGGACTTCGACCAGCGCACCTACGGCCACGCCAAACTCTCGGACCTGCTGCGCGCCACCGGCCGCTTCGACGTCCAGACCGGCGCCGCCGGCGGGGCCATGCGGATCCGCGACAAGGCCTAGAACTTGATGACCGTCCGCACCGCGCGGCCGTCGGCCAGATCGTCAAAGGCGGCGTTGATCCCGTCCAGCCCGATCGTCCCGCTGAGCAGCCGGTCGACCGGCAGCCGCCCCTGCCGGAACAGGGCGACATAGCGGGGGATGTCGCGGGAGGGGACGCAGGTGCCGATGTAGCTGCCCTTGAGGCTCCGCTCCTCGGCGACCAGCTGGACGACATTGATCGCCAGCGCGGCCTCGGGCGGGGGCAGGCCGGCGGTGACCGTGGTCCCGCCACGCCGGGTCATCCGCCAGGCCGCCTCCAGCGCCGCGACCGAGCCGGCCATCTCGAACACAAACTCGGCCCCGCCGCCGGTCAGGGCCCGGACCTGGTCGGTGGCGTCGGCGTCGCCGGCATTCACGGTCTGCACCGAACCGAGGCTGCGGGCGAGGGCCAGCTTGTCCTCGCTGATATCCACGGCGATCACCGGGCCCGCCCCGGCCGCGAGCGCGCCGAGCACCGACGACAGACCAACGCCGCCGAGGCCGATCACGACGACGCTCTGGCCGGCCTTGACCTGCGCCGTATTGACCACCGCCCCGACCCCGGTCAGCACCGCGCAGCCGAACAGGGCGGCGTGCTCGAACGGCAGGTCGCGGTCGACCTTCACCAGCGACCGCCGCGAGACCACCGCATGGGCCGCGAAGGCCGAACAGCCGAGGTGATGATTCAGGTCTCCGGCGGCGTCATGGATGCGCCGTCCGCCGGTCAGCAGTTCGCCCTTGCCGTTGGCCGCCGCGCCGGGCTCGCACAGGGCGGGGCGTCCGCCCGCGCAGGGGTCGCAATGGCCGCAACTGGGCATGAAGACCATGACCACATGGTCGCCGATCTCGAGGTCGGTCACGCCGGGTCCGAGCGCCTCGACCACGCCCGCCGCCTCATGGCCGAGCGCCATCGGCAGGGGCCGGGGCCGGTCGCCGTTGATGACGCTGAGGTCCGAATGGCACAGGCCCGCGGCCTTGACCGCCACCAGCACCTCGTCCCGGCCGGGCGGATCGAGCGTCACCGTCTCGAGCGACAGCGGGCGGCTGTCGGCATAGGGGCGGGCAGCGCCCATGGTTCGGAGAACGGCGGCGGTGGTCTGCATCAGCGGAGGCTAGGCGCTTGACGCCGCGTCCGCCAAGCCCAAGGCTGAAAACAAGCGCGCCGAGACGCGCGGACTCAAATCGCGCTCAAGCAGCGAGCGACCGGGTCGTGAGCGTAGCGCCAGCCAAAAGGGAACGACGTGACGGGAACCATCGAACGGACGAAGCGGGGCGACTATCGCCGGTTCCAGGCGATATCCACGCGCTGGATGGACAACGACGTCTACGGCCATGTGAACAACGTCGTCTACTATTCGTGGTTCGACACGGCGGTGAACCGGCTGCTGGTCGTCAACGGGGTGATCGACATCCACGCAGGCAAGACCATCGGCCTGGTGGTCGAGACGGGCTGCCGCTACTTCTCCCCGACCGCCTTTCCGGACGAGATCGAAGCCGGGGTGCGCGTCGCCCACGTCGGCACGAGCTCGGTCCGCTACGAGATCGGCCTGTTCCGCAACAATGAGCAGGAAGCGGCGGCGGTCGGCTATTTCGTCCACGTCTATGTCGACCGCGACAGCAAGCGGCCCGTGCCGGTGGATGACAAGATGCGGGGGTTCCTCGAGAGCCTTAAGGCCTGATGCGCGTTCTGCACCTCGGATCCATCGCCGCCTGTCTGCTGGCTTTGGCATGCTCAGACGGCGCCGGCGTCCCGTCGGAAGCCGAGACGATCGACCAGTTTACAAGGGATCGGACCGGGTTTGAGGCGACCGTCCGGACTGTGACTGCCGATCCGCGCATCCAGCGGATCGAACGCCAACCGAATGGCGAGCTGTTGGTGCTTCCTGCTGGCGCGAACAGGGATCGGGTCGCGTCCGTCGCCTCGTTCATGGAGCGGCACGGCATCATCTACGTTTCGACCGACCGGGCCCCGGAACCGAGCGTCGACTTCACGACCTTCGAACACTTTGGCACCCGCTATCAGGGATCCTGACTTATCGGCCGGACGGCCCTTCAGGTAATCTGGCGGCGAGCACGGATGAAGAAATCCGGCGCAATCCGGCTGCCGACGTTACGGTGTTTCGATCTCTCGGCGACGATTGGTACCTTCGCGCCTCATCGCTGGGCGCTCGACCGTGACTAGAGCTCAGTCGTCCAGCCGGCCCATGAGCGCCAGCGCGCCCACGGCGGTCAGGACGCCGAGAGCGAAGGCGGCGACGATGGCGCCGGTGGCGACGGCGGTCGGGACGGTGACCGGGCGGGCGCCGTACCATTCGACGATGTCCGCGTTGTCCAGATCATCGTCGGCATAGGCTTCGGCGTCATACAGGACGTCTTCGACGGTCATGGATCGGGCTCCCGTGGGTTCGCTTGCGGAATGCCCGGCCAGCCTTGCGGTTCCTGTACCGTGACAGGCTCTCCGCCATCGGCTAGATGCCCGGCTCCGACTTTTCATGCTCTCAGCAAGACGACGCTCACATGGCCGGCCATTCGAAATACAAGAACATCATGCACCGCAAGGGTCGCGCCGATGCGGTGCGGTCCAAGCTCTTCTCCAAGCTGTCGCGAGACATCACCGTGGCGGCCAAACTGGGCATGCCGGACATCAACATGAATCCGCGCCTGCGCCTGGCGGTCAACAACGCCAAGGCCGAGAGCCTGCCGCGTGACGTGATCCAGCGGGCCATCAACAAGGCCGCGGGCGGCGACGTCGATACGATGGAAGAGGTCCGCTACGAGGGCCGGGGTCCGGGCGGCGTGGGCATCATCGTCGAGGCCCTGACCGACAACCGCAACCGCGCCAATTCCAACATCCGCTCCTGCTTCACCAAGAACGGCGGGCAGCTGGGCGAGATGAACTCGGTCGCCTTCATGTGGAACCGCGTCGGCAAGATCGTCTATGTCGCCGAGGCCGGCACCGAGGACGCGGTCATGGAGGCCGCCATCGAGGCCGGCGCCCAGGACGTCGAGAGCGATCTGGTCAAGCCCGATATCTATGAGGACGCGCCGGGCCACACCATCTGGACGACCTTTGAGGATCTCAATGAGGTGGCCGAGGCCATGTCGAAAATCCTTGGCGACGCCAAGTCCACGGCCCTGGTCTGGCGGCCGCAAACCGAGGTTCCGGTCACCGGCGAGGCGGTCGGCACACTTATGAAGCTGTTCGACGCGCTGGACGCCGAGGACGACGTCCAGAATGTCTTTTCGAACGAGGACATTTCGGACGAAGATCTGGCGAAATACGCGGGCTGAATGGGACCGTGGGATCCAGCGCCATCGGGCCCTGAGGCGCCCGGGCCGGAGCCGGAGCGGCGCGGTTCCCGCGTCTGGATTTGGGTGCTCGTCGTTGTGGGCCTGGTCGCCTTCGTGGTTTTCCTCGCCGTGTGTGTGGTCGGAGCCAAATTCTCCCTCAGGGAAGTGTCTTATTCGGATGAATCGGTAGATCTGGAGCTCATAGAGCCGCTTCCGCCGCCCGTCGCGGAACCGGTCACGGACGCCCTGCCCGCACCGCCACCGGAGCCAAGGGAGACCATCGGGCCAAACGGCGAAGTGCTGAGACACCCCGCATGGGTCACGCAACCTGCGCCGATCTTTCCGAGGCTGGCCATGCGCCGCGGCGTCGAAGAGGGTGCTGTGGTGCTGCGATGCGAGACCCTGGCGACAGGGGAGTTCGGAGCGTGCGAGGCCTTGAGCGAGACCCCGCCGGGCGCCGGGTTCGCTGAAGCGGCGCTGGCGGCGATGCGTCAGGCCCGCGTCAGGCCCCACAGCATCGACGGGTTCGAAACGGACAGCGACGTCACCTTCACGATCCGTTTCCGCATGGCGCCGGAACCGTGACGCTTGGCCGGGTGAAGCCGGTGGGCAGGGACCCCGAGGGTGATGTCGAGAATCACGACTGAGGCGCCGCGTCAGGGCTGGACGGCGTAGGCCTTCACCAGGTCGAACAGGAAGTCCCGGCCCTCGTAGAGCGACCGGACGCGGATGCGTTCGTTCAGGCCGTGGGTTCCACCCCCGTCGGGGTCGGAGAACAGGCCGGTCACCCCGTAGGTCGGAATGCCGGCGGCGTTGGTGAAGCGGCCGTCAGTGGCGCCCGTGGCCATGGACGGGACCACCGGCACGCCCGGCCAATGCCTGGCCGCCGCGGCGACGATCGGATCGAGGACGGCGGGCGTCAGCGGCGGAGGCGGGGACACCGGATCGGGCTCGCCGGTCAGGGTCACGACGATGCCGGGATCGGCGATCATGCGCTCGAGATCGGCCTTGACCTCGGCGGCGGTGTGGCCGGGCAGGATGCGGCAGTTGACGTTGGCCCTTGCGCGCTGCGGCAGGGCGTTGGGTGCATGGCCGGCGTTGACCATGGTGGGGGTGCAGGTTGTCCGCATCATCGCATTCAGGGCGGGGTCGGATGCGGACAGCCGGGCGGCCGCCGCCGGATCGGGCCGCTCGGCGGCGACGGCGCGCATGTCGGCGGCGAGGGCGGGCGCTACCCCGGCCATAGCGTTCAGATAGGCCCGCACCGTGGCGTTGACCTCCAGCGGGAAGGGCTGGTCCCACAGGCGCACCAGTCCGTTGGCCAGCCGGTCGATGGCGTTGTCGGGCATGGGCCGCGAGGAGTGGCCGCCCCGGTTGGTGATCTCCAGCTGGAAGTCCTGATAGACCTTTTCGCCGGCCTGGATTTCGAGGGCGAGGCGATTGCCGGCGTCGTCAAGACGGCTGCGCGCGCCCTCGTTCAGGGCGAAGCCGGCGCTGAGCGCATCGGGATGATGTTCCAGCAGCCATTCGACGCCGTTCCAGGTGTCCGAGGTCTCCTCCCCGCAGGTCAGGGCGATCTTGATGTCGCGGCGGGGCCTGAACCCCTCGGCCTTGAGCCGGACCAGGGTGTCGACCCAGATCGCCGCCTGGGCTTTGTCGTCGACGGCGCCCCGCGCATAGAAATAGCCGCCTTCCTCGACCAAGGTGAACGGGTCGCGTTCCCAGTCCGCCCGGTTGGCCTCGACCACATCGATATGGGCCAGCAGCAGCAGGGGCGGGGCCGACGGGTCCGAGCCGCGCAGGACGGCGGCCAGATTTCCGTCCTTCGGCCGCTCGGGCGTGGCCAGCACGCGCACGTCGGCGGCCGGATAGCCGGCGGCGAGCAGCCGGGCGCCCATCCGCTCGGCGGCCAGGGTGCAGCTGCCTTCGGACAGGGTGGTGTTGGTCTCGACCAGTTCTTCATAGAGGGCGCGGAAAGCCGTCTGATCGGGTCGCGGAGCCGCGGTCTGGGCCTGGGCCCGGAAGGCCCCGAAGGCGATGATCGCGATGATGATGGCCGCGACCACGATCAGGGCGAAGACCGCGCGGACGCGGCGACCATCGCGCATGGTTTCATAGGCGTTCTCGTCCAGCCAGTAGCGGTCGCCGCTCTCGCGGACGGCCTCGCGCCGCACCAGCCGCTTCAGGGCTGCACGGCCGCCGGGGCGGTTCAGCGACAGGGGCACGGCCCGGTCCGCCGAGGTGGCGCCGTGCTCGCGCAGGGTCTGGACGATCGACCGTTCCGCCCGACGCGCCATGGCCACAACTACCGCCCCGCTTGAAGTCGACATGCTCATTCCCTTGCTTCAGGGCGACGCTAGCGCGGAACGGACGGCGGCGGAACAGCAGGCCCGCGCAACCGTTGCCGTGGGATGGAGCGGACATCGGCGGCGCGGACGCGGCTTGATCCGCGCCGTCTGAATGCCGATTTCACGGACCCCTCCCGCCTTCCTCCCCAAGGATTTCCCATGCAAGGCTTCGTCGCTGACATCGAGACCCTGACCACCGAGAACACCGACTTCCGGCGCGTGCTCTACACCGGCAAATATCTTCAGCTGGTGCTGATGGCCCTGAAGCCGGGCGAGGAGATCGGCGAGGAGGTCCACGAGGATCACGACCAGTTCTTCCGCATCGAATCCGGCGCGGGCGAGGTGCTGATCGACGGGAAGCGTACCCCGATCAAGGACGATGACGCCGTCATCGTACCGGCCGGCGCCCGGCACAATGTGATCAACACCGGCGACGCGCCCCTGACCCTCTACACCCTCTACGGC
>JALYPS010000496.1 GCA_030856285.1 Pseudomonadota bacterium | reverse complement strand
CGACGAGCGCGCTCGCACCATCAAACCCTGGACCGACGACTACAACCTGAGCCGACCACACTCCGGCATCAAAGGCCTCACCCCGTGGACAAGGGTGAACAACCTTCTTGGAAACGACAGCTAGCCCTCGGGATACAGCTCACGCATTTGCGTCAGCGACGCGACGGCCATTTCACGCAGGACGCCCAGGTCGATCTGATCCAGCCGGTTGACGTACATGCACGCCACGCTGGTCTTCACCTTGCCGATGCGCGCGATCATGTCAGCCTGTCCCTCAAACCCGGACATGACGTAGACGACCGTCTGGGCCTTGCGGGGCGAGAAGCCGAGCCGGGGCGCATCACCCTCGTGCCCGCTGGCGTAGCGGTAATGATAGCTCCCGAAGCCGATGATCGACGGCCCCCACATCTTCGGGGGTTCGCCGCTGATCTCCTCGAACAGGGCGCACAGCGTCTCGGCGTCCGCGCGGCGCTTCGGGTTCTCGACGGCGGCGATGAAATCCGCGACCGAGACCTCGGTCGCCTTGGTCTTGGTCTCATACGCCATCGTCGCCCTCCCCTCAGGCCGCCTCCCTCAGCTCCGTGGCGTGAGGCGGATAGGGGGCTGACGGTACAGGACTGGGCGGCAGCTTGGCCAGACTGCTGGCGAAACCGTGGTTGACGTCGCGGTGATGCGCCTCGTCGGCCCGGACCTTGATCACCACGTCACGCAGCGTCGCGTTGGCCGGCAGCTTCCAGTAGTGGATGGCGATCGCAGGCGCCGGGACGTTGGGCGAACGGCCCTCGTCGATTTCCTTCAGATACAGGGTGTAGCTGATCACGGCCTCTTCCTCGAAATAGCCGACCACCCGGTGCGCCGTGCGTGACGAGATCAGGTAGAGCAGGAAGAAGCCGATATAGAAGATCGCCTGGGCCAGCTGGACCACCAGCCGCTCGAAATAGGTGGGCCTGGCCACCTCGATGAAGGTCATCAGGTGCATCCGCTCGTTCTCCGCCTCCTCCATCAGGGTGCGGATCCAGCCCTCGTCGTCCTTCATCTCGCGCAGGCAACGCAGATGCGTCAGCGTCGCCCCGACCATGCCGGGCACGGCGGCGACGGTTTCCAGCACGATGGCCCGATGGCCGTATTTCTTGGCGAAGAAGGTGTCGGCGGAAAAGCGCAGCACCTTCGTGAAGCCCAGGGCGAACTTGTCGGAGAACCCCTTGGGTTCGTGGTGGATGACGGGCTCGGCGTCCTTCTCTTCATCGAGGGCGCGATCGTCGGGCGCGAGGATCTTGTTGACCATGGGAGTCGTCCAGAGCGGAGGCTCGCGAAGCGAAAGCCGTACCCAGCCCGGTTGTCGAGGAACCGCGCCATGCGGGCGTGATGCAAAACCCATAGAACTTTTGTGGATATTGGGTCAAGCCGGCATAATGCCACGGACGATGCGGCTAAAGCCCCTTCACGATCCCCTCGACCATCTTCTTGGCGTCGGCGAACAGCATCATGGTGTTGTCGCGGAAGAACAGCTCGTTCTCGACCCCGGCATAGCCTGCCGCCATGCCCCGCTTGATGAACAGCACCGTGCCGGCCTTCTCCACGTCCAGCACGGGCATGCCGTAGATCGGGCTCTGCGGGTCGGTCTTGGCGGCCGGATTGGTGACGTCATTGGCGCCGATGACGAAGGCCACATCGCAGCTCGAGAACTCGCTGTTGATGTCCTCCAGCTCGAACACCTCGTCATACGGAACGTTGGCCTCGGCCAGCAGGACGTTCATGTGGCCGGGCATGCGGCCGGCGACGGGGTGGATGGCGTATTTCACCTCGACCCCCTCCTCCTTCAGCTTGTCGGCCATTTCGCGGAGCGCGTGCTGGGCCTGGGCCACGGCCATGCCGTAGCCGGGCACGATGATGACCTTTGAGGCGTTCTTCATGATGAAGGCGGCGTCGTCGGCGCTGCCCTGTTTGACCGGCCGGGTCTCGACGTGACCAGCCCCGCCCGCCGTGGCGTCCGCTCCACCGAAGCCGCCGAGAATGACGCTGAAGAAGCTGCGGTTCATCGCCTTGCACATGATGTAGCTCAGGATCGCCCCGGAACTGCCCACCAAGGCTCCGGTGATGATCAGGGCGATGTTCTCGAGCGTGAAGCCCAGCGCCGCGGCCGCCCAGCCGGAATAGGAGTTGAGCATCGACACCACGACCGGCATGTCGGCCCCGCCGATGGGGATGATCAGGGTCGCGCCCAGGATCAGCGCCAGCAGGAACACGCCCCAGAACGCCCAGGTCGCCGTCCCGCCCGATCCGATCATCACGCCCATGAGCAGCACGAGGCCGAGCGCCAAGCCGATGTTGATCAGGTGCCGCATGGGCAGCAGGATCGGCGCGCCTGACATCCGGCCGTCCAGCTTGGCGAAGGCGATCACCGAGCCGGTGAAGGTCACGGCACCGATGGCGACCCCGAGGCTGAGCTCGATGATCGAAAGGGTCTTGATCCCGACGGCCCCGGAACTGGCGACCGTGGCGATGCCGAAGCTCTCGGGCGCATAGACGGCGCCGATGGCCACCAGACAGGCCGCCATGCCGACCAGCGAGTGGAAGGCCGCCACCAGCTGCGGCATCTGGGTCATCTGCACCTTGCCGGCGATCAGGGC
>JALYPS010000484.1 GCA_030856285.1 Pseudomonadota bacterium | reverse complement strand
CCTGGGCATATCGCCGCCAGTTCTGCACATAGTGGGCGGCCGAGGCCTTCAGCGCCTCGATCTGGCCCGGCTCCAGTTCCCGCACCACCTTGCCCGGCTGGCCCATGACCAGTGACCCGTCGGGAATGACCTTCCCCTCGGTGATCAGGGTGTTGGCCCCGATCAGGCAGTTCTTCCCGATCTTCGCCCGCCCCAGCACCACCGCGCCGATGCCGATCAGGGTGTTGTCGCCGATCTCGCAGCTGTGAAGCATGACCATATGGCCGACGGTGACCCCGTCCCCGATCGTCAGCGGTTCGCCGGGGTCGGAATGCAGCACGCTTCCGTCCTGGATATTGGTGTCCCGACCGATGGTGATGGGGTCGTTGTCGCCGCGAAGGACCGCGCCAAACCAGACGCTGGCGCCCGGTTTGAGAATCACGTCTCCTATGAGCGTTGCGTTCGGCGCCAGCCAGTATTCGCCCTCGGGCGGAAGCTGCGGTTTCTTGTCGCCGAGACTGTAAACATTCATCAGAACACCGCCATTTCTCAATAAATCGAGGGCTTTAAGCTCTCGTAAACCACGCTAGGCTCAGAGTGTAGATGCGATTCGAGGCCGCCATTTCGGCCCCGGATTGGAAGCCGGATCAAGCCCGGTCCGGTCAGACCTCGGGGATTGTGCGTGGTGCGCTCGGTTCGGCGGATTTTTCCGCTGGAAGTTGATCCTTCTTCCGACCCGGGCGGATGCGTTGCGTCCCCTACCTCTCTCTTCCCTGTGTTCGTTCGAGGCGATGCTTTTCCGGCATCGCCTTTTTTCATGCCCTGGAGGCGTCCATGACCAAGCGTGCGGCCATCAAGCGTCAGACCCGCGAGACATCCCGTGACCATGGGGTGCTCGATTCACGTCAGTTCATGGAGGATTCCAAGGTTCGTCGCCTTCCGACCCACGCGGGCTGGTCGCCCTATCCCTCCAACGATGACCGGGACCAGGCCTATGTGAAGACGCTGAAGCCCAAGTCAGAGGGTCAGGCCGAGCTGATGACGGCCATCGACCACCACAACCTCGTGCTGGCCCTCGGTCCGGCAGGCACCGGCAAGACCTATCTCGCGGTGGCCAAGGCCGTTGAGGCGTTGGAAGCCGGCAAGATCGGCCGCATCGTCCTGTCGCGCCCCGCCGTCGAGGCCGGCGAGTCCATCGGCTTCCTGCCCGGCGACATGGAAGACAAGCTCGCTCCCTACCTGCGGCCGCTCTACGACGCCCTCTCGGACCGGCTCAGCATGAAGCGGGTCAAGGCGCTGATGGCGGAGGGTCTGATTGAGATCGCGCCCATCGGCTACATGCGTGGCCGCACCCTGAACAACGCCTTCATCGTCGTCGATGAGGCCCAGAACTGCACCTATGTGCAGCTTAAGATGCTGCTGACCCGGCTTGGCTGGCATTCGACCATGGTTGTCACCGGCGATCCGCAGCAATCCGACCTGCTGCCGGGCATCTCCGGCCTGACCGACGTGGCGGAACGGCTGGGGCCGGTGCCCGACATCGCCGTCGTCCGTCTGGCCGAACAGGACATCGTCCGGCATCCGCTGGTGGCTTCGATGATCGGCGTCCTCTGACGCCTTCATCGCCTGACAGATCAGGCCGTCGCCGGGATCACGGCGGCGGCCTTTTCGTTGGCCTTGGGCGCACCCGCCCGCCAGCGACACGATTGCCCCTTCGCGCGCGGCGCGA
The DNA here is from genome assembly GCA_030856285.1 of Pseudomonadota bacterium. Taxonomy (GTDB): domain Bacteria; phylum Pseudomonadota; class Alphaproteobacteria; order Caulobacterales; family Caulobacteraceae; genus Brevundimonas. The sequence continues at coordinate 8,784 of JALYPS010000484.1, read as the reverse complement.
GGGCTGCTAACCGAACGCCCTTCACATTTCAGCGACCCGAATGAAAATCCCCCGCATCGCCTACGCCGCCTACGGCTTCGCTCTCATCATCATCGTCCTGGACCAGTTGACCAAGGCCTGGGTCATGGGCGGCCTCGACCTGCGCGAGATGGCGCACATCCCGGTCTGGTCGCCCCTGTTCAACCTGACTTGGGTCGAGAACAGGGGCGTCAGCTTCGGCCTGTTCGGCGACGGCTCGGCACGGTGGATGCTCAGCGCCTTCTCGATCGCCGTGGCCGGCATCCTTGGCTGGTGGGCGGTGAAGGCCGACCGTCGCCTGCTGGTCACCGCGATCGGCCTGATCATGGGCGGGGCGCTCGGCAATGTGATCGACCGTATCCGCTTCGGCTATGTCGTCGATTTTCTGGACTTCTCCGGCCCGCATTTCTTCCTCGGGTCGATGAAGATCAACTTCCCATGGATCTTCAACGTCGCCGACAGCGCCATCTGCATCGGCGTTATCCTGCTGATCCTCGACAGCGTTCGGGCGGAGCAGGAAGCCAAGGTTGGCCTCGCCGCCGAAAAGTCGTAATCAGCCGCTTCCTACAGGGTTTACGCGCGCGCCCTTTCCGGCGCCCCGCACCGAGATATCAAATATGCGTCTTCGCACCGTCGCCGTTCTGACCCTCACCACCTCGATGTTCGCCCTGGGCGCCTGCTCCGGTCTGCGTACGGGCGTTGGCCTGAACAAGATCACGCCGGACGAGTTTCTGACCGTCTCGACCGCACCCCTGACCATTCCGCCGGAGTACGGCCTGCGCCCGCCGGCCCCGGGCCAGCCGCGTCCGCAGGAACTCGCCCCCGAATCCGCCGCCCGCCAGATTCTGCTCGGCCAACGTCAGGCCGTGACCCGGTCGGAAGGCGAGCAGGCGCTGGTGGCCCAAGCCGGCGGCGACCGCGCCGATCCGCTGGCCCGCTATGTGGTGGACGATGAGTTCGGCGACCTGGCGCACAAGGAAGAAGGTTGGGCCAACCGCATCCTGTTCTGGCGCCGCGACGATACCGCGACCCAGGCCCCCACGGCCATCCAGACCTCCGAGGGCGCCGTCAACGTCGACGCGGCGAGCGAATACGCCCGCCTTCAGGCCCTGACCGGAGGCCGCGTCGGCATCACCATCACGCCGCGCCGCGACACGGGCTTCAAACTTCCGGGTCTCTAGGTCCGGCTCCAATCTGCAGGGAGACCCGGCCGCGAAAGCAGCCGGGTCTTTTTGTTTCCGGATCAGGCCTTGGCGGCGCCCGCCCTGAGGCCGCGCTCGGCGAGGGCGACAATGGCGACGCCGCCCATGGTCAGGGCCGCGCCCACCAGGATCTGCGGGGTCAGGACATCGCCCATGAAGCCCCAGCCGATCAGGATGGAGACCACTGGCGTGGCCAGCAGATAGGGCGTCACCCGCCCCGCCTCGCGCTTCTGCACCAGCCAGAACACCAGGGTCGTGGCCAGCACCGACGACACCAGCCCGGCCCAGATCACGCAGGCCCAGACAAGGGCGTCCGCCTGCTGCACAGCCTCCCATTGGCCCCGTTCGAAAAGTGCTGAGGCGAAGGCCAGCGACGGCAGGGCGACCAGCGACAGCAGACCCTGCATCTTCAGCGGCGGGATCGAGGTCGTCCGCCGCGCCACGACCGTGGTCAGAGCCCAGGCCCCGGCCGCGCCGATGCCCGCCAGAATGGCCTTCCAGTCGGCGATGGCGTGGGGGTCCAGCGTCATCCAGGCGACGCCGAGGAAGGCCACGCCCATGCCGGCGAGGGCGAACCGCGACAGTCGCTCACCCAGCAGAAGGAAGGCGAACAGGGCTGTGAACGGCACCCACAGCTGGGCCGCCACCGACACCGGACTGACGTCCTGCGCCAGCCAGAAGGCCAGATAGATCAGGCCGTAGTGGATCGGCCCGCCCAGTCCCACGATGATCAGCAGGCTCTTCCAATTGGGGAACGGGGGCCGGACGAACGGGATCAGACAGGCGGCAGCGATGGCGAACCTGAGCGCCGCCATCAGCAGAGGCGGCAGGGTCTCTGTTCCGAATTTGGCCGCGGCGTTGTTGACGCCCCAGATCACCACCACCGCGACGATGGCGAGGATCTCGACCGGAGAGAGCGGGCTTTGCGGCTTGTCTGGAGTGGTCACCCGGTCGCTATGGCACAGTCGACGGCGAAGGCCACGTCAAGAACCGTGTCCCGAAGTTTCGCGGCTCAGAACGCGACGCGGCGTTGGATTCGCCGAAGCATCGGAGTGCCCTCGATCTGGGTAACGACCATATCGCCGGCAAGGGCGTCGGCCGTCGGCGAGTCGAGGATGGCGCACTCGAATGCCTGGAACGGCTGGCCGTCGCGAAGCACCAGCATGCGGCCCGGCAGGAGCCAACGCACCGTATAGGCGACGCCGTCGATCTGGTCGGCATGGTCGAGACCGGATTCGATCTCGGCCAGGGATCGCTTGGGCCGGTTGGAGGCCAGGTACATCATGCCGACGCCCTCGCCCTCAACCGTGTAGCGAGTCCATTCGTAAGGCGCTCTGGCGTAGAACTCTTCCACGCCCGGTTCGGCGGCCCGGATGGACACCAGGCTCCAGGTGCCCGCGACTGTGTCCGGCGCGCAGGGGGCGGCCGTCGCCGCAGAGGCGAAACCCACGAAGATCAAGGCGGCCGCTGAACGGACCGTCGCCCTCATGCCGCCCTCCCCTCGATCAGAACGGAATGTCGTCGTTCAGATCGTAGCTTTCCTTGGGACCGCTGGGCTTGTTGGCTCCGCCCGTCGAGAAGCCCGAGGAATAGTCGTCGTCGCCGCCGCGCGAGGCCCCGCCGCCGGCGCTGTCGCTGCGCCCGCCCAGCATGGTCAGCTCACCGCGGAATTTCTGCAGCACGATCTCGGTGGTGTATTTCTCGACCCCGGCCTGCTCGTATTTCCGGGTCTGGAGCGAGCCCTCAATGTAAACCGTCGAGCCCTTTTTCAGATAGTTTTCGGCCACCTTGACGATGTTCTCGTTGAAGATGACCACCCGGTGCCACTCGGTCTTTTCCTTGCGCTCGCCGGTGGCCTTGTCGCGCCACTGTTCCGAGGTGGCGAGGGACAGGTTGGCCACCCGTTCGCCCGAGTTGAGGGTGCGGATTTCCGGGTCCTTGCCCAGATTGCCGACCAGAATGACCTTGTTGACGCTGCCCGCCATCGCCGAGCTCCTTCTTCGTTCTGGCCCGCCGCGCTTCGCGCTGTTCGGAGCCGATTGTCTGTTGTCCGGGCCTAGCGCGCTTTGGACGGTCGCGCGTCAGCTTTGTGGCGCAATCCACAGATTGCTTGTTCCACGTTTGTTCTATTCCGTCTAGGGCGCAGGCGGCGCGGTCGGATCCGGCTCGGCGTTGGCCGATACGGCCACCGGGGTGCCGTCTATGGCCCGCTGGATCGCCCCCGGCATGGCCAGACGGCCGTCGCCGGTCCGGGCCATGAGGTTGAACCGCCCGCCATCCAGCGTCTTGGAGAGCCACACCCCCTCGCGGTTGATGAAGATGAACTGGCCCTGGTAGGAGCCCGTGATCTCCTGCCGCGATCCGCCTATGCGCAGGAACCGGAGACGGACCTCTTCCAGCCGGGCGGCGCAGAACTCAATCTGCGGCTGGTCCCCCGCCACCTTGTTGAACCGCGGGGCCTCGCCCTCGGCCCCGGTCTCGACGGCGTAACAGACGCCCCGGTCGAACGGAGCCTCGACGGCTTTTTCGCAGGCTGCGAGCGCCAGGCCGCCGACGGCGATGGCTGTGATTGCGGCGAATCTCATCATCGCAGTCCCGGGAAAGTGCAGCTTCGGTCCTGGTCCACCAGCGTGCGGAAGCGGCTGTTGTCGTTCGATTGCTCGACCCGGCGGGGCACGAGCCGGAGGGTCATGTCGCCCCAACGGCCGTAGAGCGCCTCGCCCGGCCGCACGCAGGTGCCCGAGTACAGCGCCTGGACGCAGGCGTTCAGGCTCATGTTGGACGACAGCGAGCGCCAGTCCGAACCGGTGTGACGCAGGCAGGTGGCGCCGGAAGCCGGCTGGACTGACGGCTCGACCGCGGGCTGATCGACCAGCGGGGGCTGTTCCGCCTCGGTCAGCTCGACCGGCGGCGCGCTGGGTGGCGGGGCGAAGGAGGCGGTCGGGGCGGCGGCCAGGGCGCCGGTCTCGTCGAGGCCGACGTCGAGCGCATCCGTGGCCACGCCGTTGCGTCGCGCGCAGTCGGACAGGGTCGCCAGGCCGATGTACTGGCCATCGACGAAGCAGCGCAGTTCGCGCGTGGTGTTCAGTTCAGGTGCGTCGGCGACATCGACGGTCAGTCCCCCTTGAGCTGCGGGCGGGGGATCTGAATTCCGGTCCCGGCCGCCGCTGAAGATCAGGGCGATCACCACGGCAGCGACGACCGCCAGGCCGGCGCCGATGGCGATGAGAAGACGATTGTCCTGGGGCATGAAGGGCTCGCGCGGATGGAGCCTCCAATAACCCCGCCCGGCCCTTCCGCGTCAACGATCTTCGTCGGGGGAGGCCTAGCCGCCGAGGCGGGCGAGCGCGGCCTGGTAGTTGGCCAGCTGCGTCCTCAGATAGGCCGGAGCGGGGCCGGTGGCGGCTCCGGTGGTCGATGCCGGGGCCAGGGCGCGATAGGCGTCGCGCACCGCCTTCATCGCCGCCTGCAGCCGCTCGCCCGACGCCTTGACCGCCGCCGCATCATTGAGGGTCAGGGTGCGTGGCAGGTCGAGACCGAACGTCCGCACCCCGCCGTCGCCGGTGGTCGGACCGACATAGCCCTGCGACAGGCCCAGACCGGCCAGGGCGTCACGCCCCGGTTCGCCTGCAGTCAGGACCGCCCCCGTCTTGCCGTCCCGCGCTGTGATCGACAGCTTCTGGAATCCGGCCAGCACAGACTGGGGCGTTTCGCCCTGTTTGCCGGCGACGCCCGTATCGGAGGCGATCGTCACCTTGAGCTTTCGATTCGACGCCTGCTCGATCTTGCGCGCCAGCATCTGCAGCGTGTCGCGGGCCTCGATGGTCACCGCCACGGGCCGTCCCCCGTCGGCGGGCGAGACATAGAAGCGGTCGCCGACCCGAACCGAAGTGGCGATAGTCAGGAGCTTGGACTGGCTCTGGTCGATCTCGCCCTGCGGCAGGCCCAACCGGTCCAGCACGCTGGCGCCGTTCGAGGCGACCGCCAGGGTCAACGGAACCGCCTTTTCGGATTCCCCCTGCCAGTCACGGCGCCATTCCACCGCTCCGGTGTCAGCATTCAGCCGGGCCAGAAAGGCCTGGCTCGGATCGGTTTCCTTGGCCCCCAGCGCCCGGTTGGCGACGCCGGAGATCCAGACCTTGCCACCGGCCACCTTGACATCGGCGGCGGTGTCGTCGCCCGCGGCGCCCACATAGGTCAGCCGGTCATTGGCCGAAGCCGTCAGATCGCCCTCCAGCACCGCGATGAAGGCGTCGGTGCCCCCGTGGTGCGCCGTGTTGACCGTGCCGATGTTCAGATTGTCGGTCCGGGTCGTGCCGCTCAGGATCACCCGCCCGCCGGATACCGAAATGCCCGCCACCTCGCCGCGGGCCAGACCCAGGTCGCGGGTCGCCGCGAGGGTCGGCTTGCCGGCTCCATCCAGCGTGAAACGGCGCACGATGAAACGGCCGTCCTCGACGCCGGCGGAGTACAGATTGGCGCCGTCCACCACGACGGCGCCGACGCCGTCCTCGGCCGTTGTTCCGAACTGCGACACGCCGACGGACGTCGCGACGACCGGAGCGTAGATGTGCGCCTGGCTTTCGCTGAAGGCCTGGACATAGCCGTCCCAGCCGCCCTGCCCCGCCGCGCCCGGGATGGCGCCCTGCGAACGGCCGCCGACATAGACGGTGCCATTGGATCCGAAGCTGACGGAAGTCGCCTCGTCGGCCTCGCGCGCTCCGCGGCGCTGGGTCCAGACCTCGGCGCCCTCGGCATCGAAGACGGTGACGAAACTGTCGGCCACGGTCGCGACCTCGCCGCTCTTGCCCGGCTCCAGCGCGCCGGTCACAGAGCCGGCCACCGCGACACGTCCTCCGGCGTCGACGGCGATGGCGTAGCCGCTTGCGGTGGAGGCGGCGCCCAGCGCCCGCGTCGAGACCACCCGCCCGGCTGAGTCCAGCTTGATCAGGGCCACATCGCGCTGACCCTTGATCGGCTGGTTGGCCGGACCCGCGTCGACATCAGCGACCAGCCAAAGCGAGCCGTCCGGTCCAGCGGCGCTGGCGCGCACCGTCTCGACGCCCGGCGGCAGAGCGGTCTGACCGGCGCGTCCGGCGACCCAGTGGGTCTCCCCGGGCCGGGCGAGGGCGTCCGGCGGCGCCCCGCCGGTGTCAGTCTGGAATTTCAGCAGTTGATGGCCGCCGGTGGTTCCGGCGCCCTGCACCACATAGACGGCGTCGGCGCGGGCCGAGGCGGCGAAGCCGATGGTCTCCGCTGAGTCTCCGCGGACCGCCAGGGCCCATTTGTCAGCCCCGGCCGGCAGGGTCACGGGCTTGCCGTTGACAGTGATCGTCTTGGGATCGGCCTTGACCTGCTCCCGCCCGATACGGGTGGCGACGCCGGCGGTCTCCAGCTTGCCGTTGACGTGGCTCAGGACGGCGTTCAACGTACGCGGCGTCGCGCCCATCTCGGCCAGATCGATGGCGACCGTGGTCGTTCCGGTCATGGTTCTGACAGAGATGTCAAAGGCCACCGCCCCGGCGAACGCGGCGCTGAGCGCGTCGGGCGACCCCTCGTGAACAGGCGCCGTCACCGAGACGGCGCTGTCCTTCGCCACGGCGGCGCCGGTCTTGCTGATCGAGGCCGCCGTACCCTGGGCCAGCCGCACCCCGCTGAGATCCGCCGCGGAAAGCCATGCGCCGACCTCATCGAGTCCAGCCGCAAACCGCTTGTTCAGCTGCGCCACCTCCAGCGCGCTGACGCCCTTGGTCGCTGCCCGGTTGGTCAGGGCCGACAGGGTGTCGAGACCCTGGTACAGGGCAAACAGTTTGCGATAGTCGTCCGAGGCTGATTTGAGATCGAGCTGGGCCGCGTCTTCATTGATGAAGCGACGCCCTCCCAGCGCCGCGCGCACCAGGGCGTCGGGCTTGGGCGTTTGCGCCGTGGGCGACCACGGCGGCGTCGGCTGCTTCCTGGCCAGTTGGGTCAAGGCGGCGCTGCCCGCCGACGACGAATTGTCGAACGAGCCGCCGAAAAGTCCCAGGACGTAGCTGTTGTTGATCACACGTGGCTCCTGCCCGCCAGTGTGGGGCCTCGAGCGTAATGAGGGCTTAACATCCGGGTGCGGAGCGACTCCGGACGCGACTCAGGGAACAATGCCCTCCTGCGCCCGTTTATCGCGCGCTGGATGAGGAGGACGCCGTGATGACCGCCTTCGTCAATGCCCTGAAATCGTTGCTTTCATTGTACGGGATCGGATCCCGGCACGCCGTCCGGCGTCGTCGAGCTCCGGTCCAGATCGGCGCCGCCGGCTTTCGCCGGCCGGCCTGATTATCCGCCGCGGAACAGCGACAGGATGATCTGCGGCGCCTGGTTGGCGATCGACAGGGCTTGCGCGCCAAGTTGCTGCTGGACCTGCAACGCCTGAAGCCGCGCGCTTTCCTTGGCCAGATCGGCGTCCACCAGATTGCCGATCCCTGACTCCAGCGTATCAATCAGCTTGGTCACGAAGGAGTTGTGAGACTGAATCTGCTTGGCCTCGGCACCGATCGCGCCCAAGGCCCCGTTCAGCTGGGTGATCGAGTCGTCGAGACGGTTCAACGCCTGGGTCGCGCCTGTCAGGGTCAGCAGGCTGTCCGACAGGGCCAGCTCGATAATCGCGCCTCCCAACGACAGGTTCTTCGCCCCCAGGGTGACGAAGCTCGTGCCGTCAGCGTTGGCGAGGAACTTGATGCCGTTGGTCAGCGAGCCGTTCAGCAGGTTGCCGCCATCAAACTCGGAGTTGGCGACCTGCGAGGCGATGGCCTTCAGCAGGGCCTTGAAGTCCGCGTCCAGCAACTGGCGGGACTGGGTCTTCAGCGAGGTGTCCTTGGCAGCGACGACTTTCTCTTTCAGCTGGTTCAGCAGGTCCGAGATTGATTCGCCGGCGGAAAGCGCCACGTCGGCGATCGAGGTCGCCCGATCGAGGCTCTGTTTGACGGCGCTCAGGGCGCCGACATCGGCGCGCTGACCCTGGGCGATCGCCCAGATCGCCGCGTTGTCCTTGGCTCCCTGGACCTTGAGGCCCGTCGAAATCCGACCCTGAACATCGCCCAACCGGTCATTGGTGCGGGTCAGGTTCTGCAGCGCGATAGCGGCTGAAGTGTTGGTATGGACGCTGTTCGTCATCCGACTCGGCCTCGTGTGATTTCCACGAGGCTATGAGGGCAACGGTGCACACATGGTTAACGCGCGCTAACCACGCATCTTAACCGCGCGGATCGCTCCTGCGCGGTGGACGGATCGGGTTGGGGGCGCCGGTCAGGCTTTGGTGTCGATGACCGAGCCGGTGCTGTATTCCACCGCCTGCATCATCTCGATGACGCGTTCACGGGGGAGCTGCTTCACGACTTCGCCGGTTATCCGGTCCATCGTCTTGTAGATGAACGAGCCGGCCCTGGGGCCTTCCTCGATCACGAGACGATAGCGCGCGGCGCGCTCGGCCTCCGCGCAGGCCTTGGAGTCACGGAAATCACCGCCCGTGGCTGAACCGGCGGCGGGCAAAACGGCGGACGCTGACACTAGATCTATCTTGGCATTGCTT